>JAISIO010000072.1 GCA_031262005.1 Bacteroidales bacterium | reverse complement strand
GATATTGAAAAAAACAAGCAAACATACTTCTTTGAACAACCTGTTTTGATTAGAACGGTGTATTTTCCTTCGTTTTCCAACGATACGTTGAACCACAAACCTATCAGTAGAAATTATTTTATGGTTACCGTTTACAACGACGATACGAATGGCGATGGATTTATAAATCTTACTGACCTTCGCAGAATGTATTTATTTGATATACACGGCAATAATCAAAAAACACTCATTCCCGAAAATTATTCAGTATTCAAATCGGAATGTGATTCCGCTAATGATTTGATGTATGTATTTGCTCAATTAGATGCCAACAAAAACGGCAAACGAGACGACGAAGAACCTGTACACATTTTTGGATAGACCTTGCAAATCCGCAAAAAACAGATCGATTGTACTAAATTAACAAACTTTTATTAATACTAATTCATTTATGAACTCATTTCAAACATTGGCTCAAACACGCCGAAGCACACGAAAATTTACCGATGAAAAAGTAACAGAGCAACAATTGGAAACGTTGTTGCAAACCGTATTAATGTCTCCGGCAAGCAAAAGCAGCAATCCTTGGGAATTTGTGGTAGTGCAAAATCCCGAAACTATTCAGCAGCTTGCCACTTCCAAACCGGCAGGTGCTGCCCTACTGAAAACCGCACCGCTTGCAATTGTAGTATGCGCCGACCCGCAAAAAAGCGATGTATGGGTAGAAGATTGTTCAATAGCATCAATTTACTTACAACTCGCTGCCGAAGATTTGGGTCTTGGTTCGTGCTGGGTGCAAATTCGCAAACGAGAACACGAATCGGGCGAATTAGCCGCCGATTACATAAAACGCGTATTGCAAATTCCCGAACATATTGAAATCGAATCAATTATAGCAATTGGTAATATGGTAGAACGCCGTAAAGAATTTGATGTATCGAAAGCATCGGTAGAGAAAATTCATCAAGAAAAATTTTAGTCTAAAACGGTGTTTTTTAATTAAGAGACCGAAAACAAATCAATGTAAACTAATACTTTAACAAAATGATACTAACAAAACAAATTGCCAGCGATTTAATGTCGGCAATGAAAAACAAAGAAACTCACAAATTAGAAGCTTTGCGTGCCGTGAAAACAGCATTTATACTTGCCAAAGCAAATATTGGTGCTGGAGCAGAATTGAGTGATGACGAAGAATTGAAAATAATTCAAAAATTGGTAAAACAACGAAAAGATTCGGCAGCCGAATATGCGGCACAAAATCGTAGCGATTTGGCTGATAAAGAATTACAGGAAGCTGATGTAATTGCGGCATATTTACCAAAACAAATGTCGATTGAAGAAATTACCGCTGCTGTAAATGCTTGCATAACGCAAACCGGAGCGCAAGGCATGAAAGATATGGGCAAAGTAATGGGAATTGTGAGCAAACAACTTGCCGGAAAAGCCGATGGAAAAGTAATTTCCGATGTGGTAAAACAACTACTTGCGTAGTTTTTCTCAAATGATTATCCGCACATTGTAAAGGCAGCCCTAAAAATGTGGCTTCGACTTCGCTCAGCTACCGGTCGTTTTGAGCGGAGCCGAAACGACATTGTTAGCAGTTTCCTAATCACAGTGCGGATAATCATTTGAGAGCTACAAATACCCAAATTCCACCATTTCACGCCTATCTTTCTTGGTTGGGCGTCCAAGTCCACGTTCGCGGAAAACAGGTTTTACCAATTTTGCGGTCTCCCATTTTGCAATTTCTTCGGCGGGAGTTATGTCTTCTACAAAATCAACTACAACTTTTGCCGATTCTCGTTGCGCCAACAGTCCTAACACTTTGTAAGTACGAGGAAATGGCGGCTTTTTTACCAAAATTTCATCACCAATTTGCAGCGTGCGCGACGGTTTTACAAATACGTTATTTACTGCAATTTGATTGTTCTTGCAGGCAGCCGTTGCCAGACTGCGAGTTTTATAAAGCCGCACCGCCCACAGCCATTTGTCTATCCGTATGTTTTCTTCTATTTTCATTACATATCCGAAGAAAATTTCCTCAATTATTCAGTTATTCAATTAGTCCGTTATTTATACCAACTCGCATACATTAAATAATTATTCGCAATTTTGTTAATCATTTCACGAGTTTGCTCCGGATCTATATCTTTCACTTTTCGTGCGGGAACTCCAGCATATATGCTGTTTGGCTCCAGAATTTCACCATCGCGCACAAGAGCATTTGCTGCAATAATAGTATTTTCTTGTACCACAGCATTGTCCAAAATAGTTGCTCCCATTCCTATCAACACATCATTTTTGATGGTCGCACCGTGAATGGTAACATTGTGCCCTACAGAAATATTATCACCCATAGTGATTTTCGTTTTCTCATACAAGCAGTGCAGTACCGCACCATCTTGAATATTCACTTTATTACCTATACGAATAGAATTGACGTCGCCACGCAACACAGCATTGAACCATATACTGCAATCGTTTCCCATAATTACATCGCCAATAATCGTAGCGTTTTCGGCAAAAAAACAGTTTTCGCCAAATTGTGGAGTAAATCCTCGAAGGGGTTTTATTAGAGCCATAGTATGTATTTTTGCGGTAAAGATACTAAAAACAATTACGAAACCTCAATTAGGAATTACGAAAATTTGTAACGAATTTCTATTCGATTACGCATCAAATACAGTTCAACCCACTTCGGGGTTGTTGTTTGGAGTTTGCATTCTGTCCGTAAGCTGCGTTACACTTGCATACGGTTATTCATATTCAGCCCGATCTGGCTATTTGCGAAACACGTTGCGTCTTCCTCTATTTCGTGCGATTGACGTATGCGTTCAGCGAATATACGTTTTTACATAAAATATTTGTATATCTTTGTAGCATATTACTCATGTATTACTTTATAAGTAACAAACATAATCAATTAATTACCATATATATGTATAAAGAACTTTGGAAAATTGTGCGCAGCAATATCCGCATTGTGCATATTGCATTATTCAGCATTTCGAGCATTATTGGTTTATACATTATATTTTTAGCGTGCGCAAGTTTTTCATTATTCAAATCCGTACAACAATCAGAAAATGAGTTGTTTGCAAAAGATTTTTTGACTGTCGGCAAAAAAATATCGGCATTTACCGCGCTCCGCAATACGCCTGCCACATTTTCGCAATCCGAAATTGAAGAGCTTGCAAAGCAAGATTTTTTCAATAGTGTCGATGCCTTTGTGTCATCACAATTTGAAGTTACGTTATTGAGCGATAGTAAACTCATTCCGCAATTTCGCACCGATTTCTTTTTCGAAGCAGTTCCCAATGCGTATATCCACAACACACCCGAAAGCTGGTATTGGCACGAAGGCATGGCAAGCGTTCCGGTGATATTGCCCTATAATTTTCTTGCGCTTTACAATTTTGGCTACGCTCCCACTCGTGGTTTGCCGCAACTTTCGGAATCTATATTTCGTGCCCTTCCGCTCAAAATTCGCATTTACAACGAAACGCAATGGGAACTATTTTCAATACACATTATTGGGTTTTCAAAAAAAATAAATACCGTGCTTGTGCCTATTAGTTTTTTACAATGGGCAAATGCCAAATTTGCTCCCAATGCAGGAAATGATCCTTCACGCCTTATAATTGATGCTCCGAATGCTGCCGACAGTCGCATAGCTCATTTTTTTGCAAAGAAAAATTTGCAAATTGACGAAACTTCGCTTGCCAACAGCAAACTGTCGTTTTATTTAACACTCGCACTCTCGCTTGTGGGTGGTATTGGGATTGTAATAACGCTACTTGCGTTGTGGCTTTTGGTATTTAATTTTCAGCTCATTATAGAACGAAACAAAGACCGTATTCGCAATTTGTATCTATTAGGATTTTCTCGTTCCGAGATTCAAAAACCGTATCTGCTCATAGTATATTGCCTGTGTCCGCTCCTGTCAATCATTGCATTGTGTGCTTCACAAGCTACCTACACCAAACTTGCGCAAGCAATAGCAACTATTACCACTATTGAAACACCCGCATTGTGGATTTCATTGACGTGTGCTCTTGTTTGCACGCTTGTAATTATAGCTATTAATAGTGTTGTACTGCGAAAATCTATAAAAAACGCTACATTGCATCTATAAGGGCAATCCTAAAAATTCGAGAGCCTCAACGATCGGTTATCCCAAGGGCTGAGGCTCTCAATTTTAAAATTATCGTTTTTATAAACTTCTCATCACTACATTTCCCACTGTTCAAAGCTATCTACCAGATCATCGAAATTTTTGATTTTCGATTTTGCTTGAATTTCATATATTTGATTTTCAACAGCTTTATCGTATGTTTCGGCTTCTACCGCACGAATAACTCCCATTGCTATCGGCATATCGGGACCTTCCATCATTGCTAATTTCAAGTGTAATGTTGCGTCTTCACAGTGTGCATCGTGTACCAAAATATCTTTTTCACTTACGCCGTTTTCTCCAATAGTTACTACTTTCAAATTCCAGCCGTCAAGCATCAAACCTTTGTCGTTATTTGTTCCGAAAATCATTGGTTTTCCGTGTTCCAACACTATACATCTATCGGCACGAGTGGCTTTATCTGCCAACCAACCGTGCGCACCATCATTAAAAATCACACAATTCACCAAGCACTCCACCACCGAAGTTCCTTTGTGTAAAGCAGCTGCAGTCAATACCGACTGTGCGGTTTTTAAATCAACATCAAGCGTGCGTGCAAAAAATGTTCCGCGAGCACCAAATGTTAATTCTGCCGGACGAAACGGACGTTCCACAGTACCGAATGGCGACGATTTTGTTACAAGTCCTTTTTTCGATGTTGGCGAATACTGTCCTTTGGTCAAACCATAAATTTGGTTATTGAACAACACCACATTCAAATCAATATTGCGGCGAACGCTGTGTATAAAGTGATTTCCGCCTATTGCCAAACAGTCGCCGTCGCCGGTAATTTGCCATACGGTAAGTTCCGGATTGGCAATTTTCACGCCGGAAGCCACCGCTGCTCCACGTCCGTGAATGGTGTGAAAGCCATAGGTATTTACATAGTAAGGCAAACGCGAAGAACAGCCAATACCTGAAATTACAGCCGTTTGATGCGGTGCAATACCGATTTCTGCCATTGATTTTTGCAAAATATTTACAATTGCGTGGTCGCCACAGCCGGGACACCAACGTACATATTGGTCGCTTTTAAAATCTTGTGGCGTATATTGTTTTGTTTCCATGATAGTTAAAATGTGCCGAATTTCTCAATATATCAACTGCTCGAGAGAGCATATTGTTGTATTGTTATATTGGCGTATTAGTTCATTATTTCTTGTTGTATTGTTATTTTAGTCCGTTTATAGGCTCTTTAGATTTTCAACTAATTCGGCTACGGTAAATGGCTGACCTTGAACTTTATTATATTGCAAAAATTCAACGCCTTGTACGTGCGAACGTAAATACGTTGCAAATTGTCCGGTATTTAATTCACACACAACCACTTTTTTGTAACGGCGAATAACTTCTTCGGTATTTTTTGGCAATGGATTAATATATGTAAATTGAGCCAAAGCTGTTTTTTTACCTTGTTTGTTCAATTCTTCAACCGCACTTGTGAGATGTCCCATGGTGCTCCCCCAGCCTATTACTAACAAATCGGCATCCGTATTGCCTACAATTTCTAAGTCGGGAATTACATTTCTGATATAGCTCACTTTTTCGGCACGGGTTTGTACCATTTTTTCATGATTATATGCTTCGGTTGAAATTGCACCTTTATCGTAATCTTTTTCCAAACCACCATTTCGGTGTGCAAAACCTTCCATGCCTGGAAAACTCCAGTAACGAGCTTTGGTATGTTCGTCGCGAGCGGTTACTTTGCAACCTTGCATTCCGTCTTTCACAAAATTTGGATTAATCGCAGGTAATTCAGCTAATTTCGGTAATTTCCACAATGAAGTACCGTTGCCTATAAACGAATCGGTGAGCACAATTACCGGTGTAGAGTGTTCCAACGCTATTTTACTTGCCATATATGTGTAATGAAAACAACTTGCGGGCGTACTTGCAGCTATGACCACCGCAGGACATTCGCCGTTTCTTCCGTATAATGCTTGCAACAAATCGGTTTGCTCGGTTTTTGTAGGCATTCCTGTTGATGGTCCGCCACGTTGCACGTCAATTATAACCAATGGTAATTCTGCCATAACAGCCAAACCTATTGCTTCGGATTTCAAAGCCAAGCCCGGTCCCGAAGTGCTTGTTGCTGCCAAACTGCCTGCAAATGCTGCACCAATAGCCGTAGAAACACCAGCAATTTCATCTTCTGCTTGTACCACTTTTACGCCCACGTCTTTGCGCAGTGCCAATACGTGCATAATGTCGGTAGCCGGAGTAATAGGATATGAACCTAAAAATAACGGCAATCCTGCTTTTTCGGCAGCAGCAATCAAACCGTAAGCCGCAGCATTGTTACCGCAAATGCTTGTGTAACGCCCTTTTTGTACATTGTGTGATTTATCCACAATAAAGCGAGAAAGCGTTAGATGCAAATTATTACCATAATTATAGCCATCGGTTAAAACTTGTATATTAAATTTCAACAACGATTGTTTGTTTTTGAATTTTGTTCCCAAAAAGTGAATTGCCTGCTCCATCGGACGATTGAAAAGCCAACATACCAAGCCTAAAGCAAACATATTTTTGCTGCGCAAAATAGCTTTGTTATCCAAACCGCTCTCTTTGAGCGATTCTCTGGTAAGCGTGGTCAATTGCACCGGAATAAGCTGAATTGTATCGGAAAGATTAAGTTCCGCAAACGGATTTTCGGTAGTAAATGCCGCTTTTTTCAAATCTTTTTCGGTAAACAAGTCCGCATCATAAATAATTGCGCCGTGTTTTTTTACATCTTTGGCGTTTATTTTCAAGGCAGCAGGATTCATTGCAACCAAAATATCAGCTTGGTCGCCGGGCGTGTACACCCTTTCGGAACCTATGTGTACTTGAAAACTCGAAACACCGCCAAGTTCTCCTTGTGGGGCACGAATTTCCGACGGAAAATCGGGATATGTAGATATTTCATTGCCTAATTCAGCTGAAATATTGGAAAACAAACTTCCCGTTAATTGCATTCCATCGCCGGAATCGCCGGAAAAACGAACAACAGCTTGTTCTAACTCTATACTTTGTTGTGTAACCATGTTTGCATTGTATTTATAATCTCTCCAAAAAAAATTGGAATGCAAATTTACACAAAAAACAGACTACGCAAAATATTGCAGTTAATAAATTTAGGGAAGCGCTCGAAAATTGATTATATATTGATATATCAGACGGATAATAGAGTAATTCTTAAAATAAACGTTCATA
>JAISIO010000149.1 GCA_031262005.1 Bacteroidales bacterium | reverse complement strand
GATATTCAAGCGAAAGATATAGTTGAAATGCGTTTACGCCAACTTACCGGACTGTTGATTGAAGAACTTCGTGCCGAATATGAAAATATTATGAAACTCATAGCTCACTTGAAAGAAATTCTTGCAAGCGAGGAAATGCGTATGCAGATAATAAAAGACGAATTGCTTGAAATTAAAGCCAAATACGGTGATGAGCGTAAAACCGAAATTGTGCACGCAGCAGAAGACTTCAATCCCGAAGATTTTTATGCCGATGATGAAATGATTATCACCATTTCGCATTTGGGTTACATAAAACGTACTCCTTTGACTGAATTTAGAGCGCAACACAGGGGTGGGGTAGGTTCAAAAGGAAGCGATAGCCGCGACGAAGATTTTATTGAGTACATTTATCCCGCTTCAATGCATAATTATATGTTGTTCTTCACCCAAAAAGGACGTTGTTTCTGGTTGAAAGTGTACGAAATTCCCGAAGGTGCAAAAAATACCAAAGGGCGTGCAATTCAAAATATGCTCAACATTGAACCTGATGATAAAGTAAACGCTTTCATAAAAGTAAAACAATTGCAAGATGCCGAATATAATCAGTCGCATTATTTACTATTTGCAACCAAACAAGGAGTAATTAAGAAAACGAAATTAGAAGCATATTCGCGTCCGCGTACCAATGGTGTGAATGCAATTACTATTCGTGAAGACGACCAAGTAATACAAGTGCGTTTGACCGATGGCAACAGCGAAGTAATTTTGGCAAGCCGCAACGGACGAGCAATTCGTTTCAACGAACAAACGGTGCGTGAAACCGGACGAACTTCAACCGGTGTGAAAGGTATGACACTTGATGTGAACGACCCTACGGACGAAGTGGTAGGTATGATTGCCGTGAACGATAAAGCAGAAACTATTTTGGTGGTTTCGGAACTTGGCTATGGTAAACGTTCGCTCATTGACGATGAAAACGGCGAGCCGGTATATCGCATAACCAACCGTGGCGGAAAAGGTGTGCGCACATTGAATATTACCGAAAAAACAGGTAAATTGGTAACTATTAAGAATGTAACCGATGATAATGATTTAATGATTATCAATAAATCGGGTATTACCATTCGTATCAAAGTAGCCGATTTGCGCATTATGGGACGTGCCACACAAGGGGTGCGCTTGATAAATCTCGGTAAAAAACACGACGAAATTGCTTCGGTGTGTAAAGTGAGTTCCGAAGAAGAAGTGGAAGAGGACGGAGATGTTGATGTTTCGACTGAAGCACCAACCGAAGAACTTGATAATACCGATTCAAATGTGCAATCAGAAGAGTAAAATCAATAGAAAATCTAAATATCAGTAATATCTAAATTTAAAAACATGAGAAAGTTATCAATCCTATCACTAATCACTCTATTTTGTGTACAAATAGGGTTTGCGCAGTCCGATGAATTTGTAATGACATGGCCCATAGTAGTAAACGACATGAAAAAAGCCGAGGCTGCTACGGAAAATCCTAAAAAAGCAGCTAATGCTACAACATGGATGAAAGCCGGACAACAATATTTGTTATTACATACGTTTGATGTCAAAGATTTGCAACCGGGTTTATCTTCCACCGATGTTATGTACATTTTGGGAAGTCCGAAAACAAAAACTACAGATACGCTATACACAGTGTTTAATTATGACCGTCTGACTGTATTTTTTAAAAATGATAAATTAGACCATTACGAACGAAGCGGTAATGCAAAAGAATTTTTTCCGGAACATTCATCGGCACTCGATAAAGCTACCGCTGCCTACTTAAAAGCAAAAGAACTTGACGTATCGGGCAAACAAAGTAAAAAAATTAGTGATCAATTGAAACAAATTACCGATTTGTATACCACCGAAGGCTATTATTATTATGTAGCTCGCAATTACAAGGAAGCTGCAAAATATTTTGCAAAAGTGGGTGATATTGTAACAACAGGCATTATAAATCAAACCGCCGAAGAGCGTGCAACCATGCTTAACGACTGTGGAACAGTGGTGAAACTTGCAGGAGATTACCCAAAAGCAATTGAGTTTTTCAGCAAAGCGAATGAATTAACGCCAAAATTAAGTTTCTATGGCAATATATACGACAGTCAAAAAGAAAGCGGCGATACCACACAAGCTATCAATACATTGCTTGCTGCAATTGACGCTTTTCCCGCAGATAGTTCTATAGGAACATATACCACCGAATTAATTAACCTATATATTGAAAGTAATCAAATAGACCAAGCCCTGCTGTATTTGGAAAAATCTATTGAGAAAGACCCTACAAATGTGAATTTTATATATAATATAGGTGTTCTATATGGCAAAAAAGGCGATATGGAGAAAGCAAAAGAATTCTACAAAAAAGCCTTAGAAATAGACCCTAACGATGAAGGTTCAAATTTGAATCTTGGGCTTATATTTACCGAATCCGCAAAAGAGAAAGGCGATGCTGCCGACTTGATATGGGCAAAAGATAAAAAGAAATATGCTGCCTTAGTTGCCGAACAAGAATCGTTATACAAACAAGCATTGCCGTATTTAGAGAAATATGCTGAGGTAGTAAAAGAATCGCATCTAAAAAGCTATGCTTACAAAGATTTACGTAATATTTACCGCCGTTTGGGTATGACCAAAGAGGAACAAATTGCAATTCAAAAAATGGAAGCGGCAATGAATGAGTAAAAAACAAAGCCGAAGAAATAAAAAATCCCCCAACGTAAGAACGTTGGGGGATTTTTTTTACACACTCAAAGAAAAGTATCGTTATTAATTCTTAGCATTCTGTGCTTGAATAGCGGTAATAGCAATTACATTGATAATATCTTCAACCGAACAACCGCGCGAAAGGTCATTGATAGGTTTTGCCAAACCTTGCAGGATAGGTCCGTATGCTTCAGCGTGAGCAAAGCGTTGTACCAATTTATATGCAATATTTCCTGTTTCTAATGAAGGAAAAATCAACGTATTAGCAGTTCCTTTAAGAATACTGTCCGGTGATTTTTTTGCACTTACTTCGGGAACAATTGCCGCATCAACCTGCATTTCTCCGTCAATGATAATATTAGGGTGATTTGCTTTTACAATTTCGGTAGCTCGAGCCACCTTTTCGGTCAATTTGTGTTTGGCACTGCCGTGTGTCGAAAAACTGAGCATTGCAATGCGCGCGGTCATGTTGAGCAAACTGTGCGCTGTTTTTGCCGTGCGTACTGCAATTTCGGCAAGTTCGTCCTCGGTTGGTTCTGGGTTTACAGCACAGTCGGCAAAAAGCATCACACCATTGTCGCCAAAATTTTTATCTTTCATAATCATAATAAATACGCCCGAAACTATTGAAACTCCTTCTTGCGTTTTTATCAATTGAAATCCGGGACGTAACACATTTTGTGTCGCATTTTCGGCTCCGGCAACTTCGCCGTCGGCATCGCCGGCTTTTATGATTGTTGCTGCCAAATACAGCGGATTTTTTATCAACGCTCGTGCCGCATCAATATCAACGCCTTTGTTTTTGCGTAGTTCTACAATCATTTGCGCATATTCTTCTTGCTTAGGATGATTCAGTGGGTCAATCACTTGTGCCTCCAATAAATAGGGAAGGTTGTGTTCTGCGGCATATTGTGCAATAAAATCGGGATTGCCAATCAGAATAATGTTGGCAATTTTTTCCTTAATTACAGTATTTGCCGCTTCAAGTGTGCGAGGCTCGGTTGATTCGGGCAGAACAATAGTCTGCATATTTTTTTTCGCTTGTGCGCGAACTCTATTTACAAAAGACATTTTTGTTAGTTGTTAATGGTTAATGATTAATGGTTAGGGATTAATGATTAGTGATTAGAGATTAGTTGTTTATAAACCATATATTTTCATTTTTGTTTCGTTCACTTCTTCTATAAAGTAAGGATTTTTAAGCGAAGTTTCAGTGATTAAATCAACAGGGCGATTCAAATTATCTTCCAAAGAAAAACGTAAATTCCACAATAATTCGCCTTTTTCCAAAGGATCAATACCGTCAATAAAATTAATCAAAAAGTCCACATCGCTTTTCCTTTCATCAAATTTATCGGTAATTGCCGAGCCAAAAAGGTAGGCTTCTTTGACTTTATGTTTCGCAAAAAGTGAAATAACCACCGGAAGGTACGTATTTATTGATGTTTTTAGCTCTTTCATTATGATTCCGTTAATCAACTATTTTTTCTCTTTCACCGTAACAATCGAAGTATTGGAAAATTTCGCCAATTCGTCATCGTTCAAAGCAAAACTAACGAGAGTATATTTCTTCGAGTGGTCTACTTTGGTAATTTCTGCACTCTTTTTTATCAAAGATTTGTTTGAACTATCGAGAAAATCAAATTCAACCGTAAAAGCCGTGAAATTTTCTTTGTTCATAATGATAAAATACGCATCAAGTACCGGTTTGGAAGTAATTTTACCGAAATAATCTAATGAAACACCTGTACACAAATCAGTTGTCGTGTTTATACGTGTATAATATTCATTAACAGAACCTTTGTCTATTCCCTCTACGGCTTGCACTATGGTACGACCTGCTACCGAAGCCACATATTCGGCGTGCTCGTTCAGTTGGCGGTCAATACTTTTTCCTGCGCCTTTAGCCACTTCTCCCAGTGCGTCCGTTGTTTTTTCGCCAAGAGCTTCGCCTCGTTCGTTTATAGCTTCGTTAACGCCTTCTGCCATACTAATTCCGATATTAGTAGCTTTTTTGGCAACTTTTTTAGCGCAACTTTCACACGAAGTGAAAAATAAGGAAAGTGCAATACCACAAGTGATAATAACAAGCTGTTTCATAGGTGTTTAACTCAACGATTTTTCCAAAGATTTAATTTTATCGTGCAAAATTTGTTCCGCTTGTTTAAACGAATTTTTATCGGCAACTTTGGTTTTTACCCCAAAGTAAAATTTAATCAATGGTTCTGTTCCCGATGGGCGCACAGTTACTTTTGAGCCATCGGCGCAAAAGAATTGCAGCACATTTGATTTGGGTAAATTAATTGCAGTGCTTGTTCCGTTTGTGCAATCAAAGGCTTTTTGTTGTTCATAATCTTTGATTAACACTATTGGAGAGCTGGCTAATTCTTTCGGAGGATTGGCACGGAAATTTTTCATCATAGCGTCAATTTCCTCTTTGCCTGCTTTGCCTTCTTTTTTGATTGAAAGCAAATCTTCTTTGTATAAACCGTATTCTAAATAAGTTTCTACCAACACATCGTACAAACTTTTGCCTTCTTCGGCTGCAACTGCTGCTGCTTCTGCAACAATGGCACATGCAATTACGGCATCTTTATCGCGCACAAAATCACCGGCTAAATAACCGAAACTTTCTTCGCCACCGCCTATAAATTGTTTTTTGCCTTCCAATTCACGAATTTTTTCGCCAATATATTTAAAGCCGGTCAAAACATCGAACATTTCAACCTTGTGTTTTGCGCAAATTTCGGTAATCAATTCGGTGGTAACTATGGTTTTAACCACAAATTCTTTGCCTTGCAGTTTACCTTGTTTTTCCCACGCTTGAATTAAATATTGTACAAGTAACGTTCCTGTTTGGTTCCCGTTCAAAATTTCATAATTTCCTTCCGAATTGCGCACCACAACTCCCACACGGTCGCCGTCGGGGTCGGTTGCTAAAATTATGTCGGCATTCAGTGCTTTTCCTTGTGCAATAGCAAGTTTCATTGCGCTTTCTTTTTCGGGATTTGGCGAACCTGTGTTTGCGTCCAATGCTTTCAACCAATCGAGTTCCGATTTGTAATTTTCTTCTTTAATAGGAGCTACGCCCGGAGCACGCAACGATGGAAATTCGCCCGAAACTTCGGCTTGTTCCTGTACAATGTGCACGTTGGTAAAGCCCATTTCAGCCAATACTCTCGGCACAAGTTTGATACCTGTTCCGTGAATAGAAGTATATACGATTTTTAAATTGTTGTGTTTTTGCACCGCTTCTTTGTTAAGCGACAGCGATTTAATAGCATCAATATACGGTCTGTCGATTTCTTCGCCCCAAAGGGTAATGTTTTCAGGATTTCCTGTCCACAGTACATCGTCAATGCTTTGGATTTTTTCAACTTCTTTTATTACGTTGGTATCATGAGGAGGAACCAACTGACATCCGTCTTCCCAATATGCTTTGTAACCGTTGTATTTAGCCGGATTGTGCGATGCGGTAATGTTTACGCCTGCTTTGCAACCCAAATGACGAATTGCAAATGAAAGTTCAGGGGTTGGACGCAAATCTTCCGATAGAAATACTTTAAAACCGTTGGCAGCGAATATGTTAGCTGTGGTTTCGGCAAAGAGGCGGCTGCGAATGCGACAGTCGTGAATTACGGCTACTTTTATTTCTTTTTCGCCTGCGTATGCTTGTTTTATGTAGTTTGCAAACCCTTGTGTAGCCATTCCTACGGTGTAAATGTTCATTTTATTGGTTCCTACACCAATTTCGCCACGTAAACCGCCAGTGCCAAATTCAAGATTTTGGTAAAACGCATTTTCCAAATCGGCATCGTTTTTATCTAATAAATATTGAACTTCTTGTTTTGTTTTTTCGTCATAATTGCCCGTAAGCCACTGTTTTGCAGTATCTATAATTTTTTGTTCCATTTGTAAAAATAGGTTTTTATTAGTTGTTGAATTAATGGTTACAAATATAGGAGTTTTTTCGATTTCAACGGAAAGTTGCACGAAATTATATAGGGCAGTCGTGTGAAAATCAACTAATTTGTTAGTAATCAAATAACTAATAAATTATATTTTGAATAATAGTAACGTCCATAGATTGCACAGATTTAATTTTCAATTTTCCATTAAATCAGTGTTATCTGCGTGCAAAAAAATATTATATACCCTGTATTTGAAACAAAACGTTAGTAGAAATTTCTAAAAATGTCGTTTCGACTCCGCTCAACGACCGAATGAAATTAGAGAAGCAGCCTTAATAATTATTGTAAACAACCTGAGTGAGCAACCACTTATTTCTGATTTTTTTGAAGTAATACTCTGCGGAAAAACCAGTTTCGTTCATACCTATTACATAGGTGATGTTTGTTTCGTTTGTTGTTTGCCAAAAACTATAATACCGTTCGTTCGCATTGGTGCTTGCACTAAAAAAATCATTAGGAAGAAAGTTCCAACTTTCTTGTAGTTTTTTCTTGGTAAAGCGTTGAGTGCTATCGCTGTGGTAGTCTTTCGTGCGTACAAAAAGGGGAGTGCGCAGTAACGCAATTTGGGCTTCTCTCTGTGAGATGAATTGTTGTAAAAATCGTTGCAAATCAGCGGTTAAAGATTCCAAAATCTCTCTGTTCGATGTATCGGTAATTTGCCCGAATGCATTTGAAATGCCGAACAAAACAACAAACGGTATGAGTAACCATATTTTTTTTAAATGATTATCCGCCGTTATACCTAAAAAAAATGTATATTGCGCATAATAAAAAACGAATCCCAATGAATCTGTTGAATTTTGTATCCAGCTATCCCGATGAAGCAAGCTGC
>JAISIO010000107.1 GCA_031262005.1 Bacteroidales bacterium | reverse complement strand
AGTAGTATTGTATCTTTTCCGCAACGAATATGGCATTGTTCGAGCGATTCGGTGCTTACGGGAATAAACTTGCTTTTATCGTTGGTGGTGCCACTGCTTTTGGCAAACCATTTAATGGGTGTGTTCCACAAAATATTCTGTTCGCCCTGTTGAATGCGTTCTATGTATGGTTTCAGAGCATCATAATCATTCAACGGCACCGATTTTTGGAAATCCTCGATGGAATTAATTCCGGCATAGCCGTACTTTTGCCCCCATTCGGTATCCTGAGCATCTTTTATCAATTGTGAAAGAACTTCATTTTGAATGTCTTGCGGATAGAGTTTATACCAGTTAATTTGTTTGAGGCGTTTTGTGGTAAGCCACGAAATAATAGAAGTTACGATAGGCATTGTGTTGTTCGTTTTTGGGTATTTTTTAGGTATTGTTCAAAAATACGGTTTTTTTATTTAGGGCACACAAGGGAATGATAGTTTTTTAGGGCAACCGCACGAAATTTTAGCGTTTTTGTAATTGCTTGATTTTGGGGAAGACATATAGTCTTTATCCGACAACAATATTTTTCGCACGCAGATGTAACAGAATTCCGCAGATACAGTAATAAAAAATCTGTGCAATTCTGTGGACTTTACTATTATTCAAAATAAAGGCTCTGGCAAACGCTTTTGCTCTCAAAATGGAATCCTATTTTTGAGTGGATGCCCGTAGAAACAATGATTTACCACAATCAGGCTCTGTATTGCAAAAATCGCACTCAGACAAAATTGATTGTCAGCCTTTTATCAACTTTATGCTTGATGTTATAGAAAATTCGATGCTTCAATATACCGATGACAATGGTGGTGTAAATGGTGGTGTAAATGGTGGTGTATTTGATAATTTAAGTGTAACTCAAAAAGAAATCATTGCCTTAATACAAGAAAATCCTACCATACGAACATTCGCTATGGCACAAACACTAATGAAACCTGTTCGTACAATAGAAAACAATATACGGCAACTAAAAGAAAAAGGTATCCTTTGGCGTGTAGGCTCTGACAAAACCGGCTACTGGGAAATACATAGAGCAAGCGCACAGAAATTGTAGAAACATACTGTGTTCGATCTCCCGCAGTTTCAGTACAATCTCCCTGAAAGCCAACATCATTGCTCATAGTTTGTAACAATAATACCTTGCTTTTTTTGCTTGTTGAGAAAAAAAACCGAATTTTACCGCATCTTTTATTTGAAAGATAGAATATATCTGCCTCCGCAGAGGTATACTATGTTGAAAGAAAATATTGTTTCCCACTATAATTACATACAACAAACTATGAAACAAACAGCTCTATCGGAACTTGGCGAATTCGGATTAATCGAACGATTAACACAAAAACTCACTGCACGCAATACTTCAACCGTGTACGGAACAGGCGACGACTGCGCTGTGTTGGAAAAAAACGAACATGAGTACATGCTCGTAAGCACCGATTTGCTTATGGAAGGCATTCATTTCGATTTAATGTATTCGCCACTCAAACACTTGGGGTACAAGGCGGTAATGGTTAATCTTTCGGATATTTATGCCATGAACGGCACACCCGAACATATTACGGTTTCCATAGCCGTTTCGGCAAAATTCACAGTGGAAGCACTCGAACAATTATACGAAGGCATCAATCTTGCCTGCGAACGCTGCGGTGTTGATGTGGTGGGCGGCGACACTTCTTCGTCCATGACTGGTTTGGCTATCAGCGTTACCGCTTTCGGTTCGGTAGCAAAAAATAATGTAGTGTATCGAAAAGGCGCACAGGAACATGATTTGATTTGCGTGAGCGGTGATTTGGGCGCATCGTATATGGGCTTACAAATTTTGCAACGCGAAAAACACGTATTTGCACAAGCCGGCGCACAACCGCAATTTGCCGGTTACGAATACGTGTTGCAGCGCCACTTGAAACCCGAAGCTCGTAAAGATATTATAGAACAACTCAAAATTGCAGGCATTGTTCCCACGGCTATGATTGACATTTCGGACGGACTTTCGTCGGAATTGTTACATATTTGCCGGCAATCGAACGTGGGTTGCAAAGTGTATGAAGAAAAAATTCCGATAAGCGAAGATGTGGCAAAAGTGTGCAAAGAATTTGATATTGCACCGCTTATTACCGCTTTGCACGGCGGCGAAGATTACGAATTACTCTTTACCGTGCCGCTCGACAGTTACAATGCTGTTAAAAAAATTCCTTCGGTGCAGGTAATCGGTTCGGTGTGCGCACAAAATGCCGGAGCATCGCTCATTTCAAAAGCAGGCGAAACAATTGCTTTGCAAGCGCAGGGGTGGAATTCTTTTAAGGAGTAGTGGAGAACTTCTCTTTTTTTACCTACTATAAATGTTATAGAGCCAAAAAATAAACGCATAATGTAACTAATAACCAATAAGCCTCAGAACTTTTCTCATGCGGAGAATACCGCATTTTTGCGTAAATTAGAATTTGAATAAGAGGAACTTCCCTCAATTAATACCACTTTTTCCTTTTGAAAAATACATAACAGCCTACTCC
>JAISIO010000152.1 GCA_031262005.1 Bacteroidales bacterium | reverse complement strand
TCCAACAGCGAATATACGGATATGGCAGGACAAATATTTAAGGCAATGGACGGCATAGGAACCGACACCGATGTAATACTGAATATTGCAAAAAAAATGAAAACCAAAAGCGACTGGCTGAAATTGGTAGACACATTCGGCATTAAAGAAGTGAGTTCCGGAATCATATTCGTTTCCGATTACAAAGGCACGTTGCCGGAATTATTGCCTACCGAATTAAGCAGTAGCGAAATGGAAGAACTCAACTACATACTCAAATCAATTGACGTACAAATTTAAAACCGAACAACCATGACTAAAACAACAAAAATCATAATCGGCATAGTGGCTGTAGCAGCTATTATAGCAGCTATCATTATTATAACTGGCAAAAAATCGAATGCACAGGAAACACCAATCGTTGGTGGTGGTACCAACCCGAACCCAAACAAATCAGTTTTTCCACTGCGCACCGGTGTGATGAACAACAATGATGTGGCAACACTGCAAGCTCACTTAAACAGCAAAGGCGCAAATTTGGACGTAGACGGCGATTTTGGCAGCCTTACCGAAGCTGCTCTTATGAAACAATACGGCAAAAAAGAACTAAGCGCAGAGGATTTCAAAGCAATTATAAACTCTTAAAACATACTAATTATGAACGATTTTTTTAATTCGCAATTTGTAACCGACCTCAAAAACGGCGAATTACCCGAAGTAAAAGTAGGTATTGAAACAACAAGTATTTTGATGCTTGCCGGAGCACTGCTTTTGGTGGGCGCAATTCTCGTAGTAGGCAAATCAATGATAAAATAACATGAAACTACCAGCCGGCGACAAAAAGATACTGCTAACGGTTATACTCGCATGCATCGGATTGCTTTTGTTACTTGCTTGGGTGTTTCGCAAAAAAATTGCAGCAATGATATTCGACACATACATAGTAGAAAACAAAGAGGAATTTCTCAAGAAAGCAAATTCAATCTCTGCACAATTGGGCATACAACCCGATTGGCTTATGGCGGTTATGGCATTTGAAAGCGAAATTGATCACCGCAAAGTGAACCGCACAAGCGGTGCAACCGGGTTAATTCAATTTATGCCAAGCACTGCCGAATCTCTTGGCACAACCACCGATGCACTGAAAGCCATGACAAACGTGCAGCAATTGGATTATGTGTATAAATACCTTGCGCCATACAAAGGTAAAATGAAGAAATTTACCGACGTGTATCTTACCGTGTTCTACCCGGCAGCGGTGGGCAAAGCCGATACGTACGTAATAGGTGCTGCCGGTGGTAAAATTTCCAAACAAAACCCGGCATTGCGCGATAGTGCAGGCAATGTAACCGTTGCTTCGGTAAAAAACAATTTCAGTAACTGGGTATCCAAACGAGGATTCACTATTGTATAACCTTTAATATTTACACCATGAACGAATATTCAGGCGATTTACTGAGAAACATAGTAAAAGCACCTCTTACGGAGCAGCGTATAACCGACACGGGCGAAGTGTGGTATTTTGGCTATCCCAAAAAAACAGACGGTACACAATGTATGATAGAGCGGGTAACAACCGTAACAGACGGAACTGTTACCCAATACACAACAGAAGTATGCGATGCTAAAGGAATGTTTCGCACCGATTGGGCTTTGCGCGATACGTATCAATATTACCTAAAAACAGTGTGATATGACAATGAAAACAACAATAAATCCGTTTACCGGTAGAATAGATATGCTTGGTGATAATCAAGACATTATTGATGATCTTGCAAAAAAACAAGACAAAGAAGATACTGCGCTTACCACCACCGATAAAACAATTGTTGGCGCAATAAACGAATTGGTTTTGCAAGGAAAAAGTTTTTACTTAATGTCTGCCTACATTTCGTTTTATAACAATTCCGGTTTTCAAGCGTTGAAAGTTGCAGAGTTTACCACATCATCAAAAGGAGTTGTTACATTCGATATTTCCAGCTTTGGTATGCCGCATTTATGCCCTTACTATTCTGAATTTGTTGCCGATTTTCACTTGGGAAGCACTCTGTCGAAACTACGATATACCTACATGGGTGAAGATACCGCTACATTTTTCATCACTCCAGAGACCGATTTTGTGCTATTGAAAAAATCAAGTACAACTGCCGAATTATGGAAATTACGTTCATTCTCCGGAGAAGAAAATAGCTTAATCGGCATAAAATTGATTGATAAGAACACACAAGTACGGCTTATCACCGATCCGTCTGCCGAAACCAATGCTCGGTTCTCAACCATAGCTGATTTTAATACCTACGTGGCAAATAATAATTACAGCAAAATTGACACGCTCCCATTTGCCACCGATACTACTGTGGGCGGTAACGATATAACGGTAACAAAACAGGCGAACGGCAAATTATTGCTCGATTTTAATCGTGCTAATTTGACCTCTTCCGACGGTTCTGTAAGTATAGATACAACCGGTAATGCCATTGATTTTAAAACAGCCAGTAGTGGCGCAAGTAGCATTCCTGTGGAAACATTTCCATTGCAAACGTCCGAAGGAGCAACAAGTCTTGCACCCGGGTGGTACGCCATACTGTTTAATCAACTAACACCTGCAAACTTTACAAAGGCACAGATATTTGTACAAGCATTGCACACATCGGGAACATTTCAAGTAGCAATTTACCGGCAGTCGGATTACGGTTTAGTTGTTCAAAGTTCCGTAGGTTCTTTTGCCGTAACTGCACAAGGTTTGTTAGAAGTTACATTTAGCAATGGTGTATCACTTGCAAAAGGGATGTACTTTTTGGTGTTATTCATAAATCATACAACAACTCGTTACCTACAAAGCAAACGAGTTGTATCAAATTACGGTGGTTCAGATAGTATTCAAAATATATTATTCGGTAGCACACTCACTCCGCCGGATAATTTGGAATCATCAATAACGAACCAATTTCCGGGTAATATATCAAGTGTAGATATTCCTTATGTAATACTATTTTAGAAAATGACAAACATATTAAAAACAATAGGAACAGTATTAGCAGGTTTTTTGGCAACTGCCATTCAAAACGTAGCTCCGTTTATAGCAATTACAATGGCATTTGTAATTGCCGATTGCGTATCGGCGTTTCGCCTAAGCCGGCGCATACACAAAACAGGCTGTAACAATGGAACACACGGTAGTTGCGGTAAATTCAAATCGTCAAAATTTCGCAAAGTAGTGTTTGATATGTGCGTGCTTATACCGGCAACGCTGCTTTTGGCACACTTTGCTGGCGACTTATTTTTGAACGACAAAGAAATATTGGTTAAAACAGTATCCGGCGTTATTTGCTTTTGGCAAGTATGGTCAATTTTAGAAAACGAAAGCTCATGCAGTGATAAAATATGGGCTAAAATGCTACAAAAAGTGTTGGTATCAAAGGTTGAACGTCATTTTGATGTAGACCTTGAAGACCTCAAAAAAGACAATAAATAATACAATACTATGAAAGTAATTTATTCATATAACTCGTATGGCGGTAAAAACATACCGGGCGCATGGTGGCTTCGCATGGCAGAACTGAGCGTTGGGAGTATGCGAAAAAACACAAACTATCCGGTGGAACTCTACTGCGATGCCGAAAGTGAAGCAGTGTTCACCGGTGAAAATTTTGGTGCGCAATTCGACAAAGTGCACGTGGTCGATTTTATGCACTATCCGCACCATATAGCATATTGGAATTTCGGCAAATTACTTGTATACAGCTTACAGGAAGAACCGTTCTTACACGTCGATTTCGACACCTATTTCAAACGTGGCTTCACTATTCCCGAAGGAGCAATTGTAACCGAATGCGCCCGCGATTACACATTTGTGCGAGGTTTTAAAGAGGCTGCCATTTTGCCTATCGATCAAATTCCCGAAAAACTCATTTGCTCCGGATTGCTTGGTGGAAGTGCCTATTTTGCCTACAGAGAATTGTTTGATTTTGCAAAAAAACAGTGCCAAACATCGCCTCACGAATCACGTGCAATGGAATATTTGATAGGCGTAGAAGAATTTAATTTGAGCCAAATAGCCGATTTCTACGGCTTGCAGGCAGTGGAATTAGCAAAAGACAGTTTTCTTCATTTTCAAGGGGCAAACAAGCGCGAACGCTACGATGGAATTATTTGCGACCTGTATTACATCACATTCGGCAAAAGTTTACACAGATAATAATTTAACAATAAAACTATGAAAAATCTATTCAAAACATTCAAAGTGGTAACACCCACGGTTATTGCGTTTGACACGTACAAAGAAAATGCGTATATCAGTAAATCG
>JAISIO010000080.1 GCA_031262005.1 Bacteroidales bacterium | reverse complement strand
TTGCGCCGAACGAATGTTTGAATAGTCGGGGTCGAACATCAGATTGTGTAAACTCACACCTTGCACATATTCACGCACTATGTAGTAACTCTCTTCACTGTACACAACATCAAGTGTTTTTGCAATTGATGCGTGTATTTTATTGATATTCAGTAAAATTTCTTCAATTATTTGCCTGTGATTTTCATTGTTCACAAGCGTAGGAATTGCTGCTTGTTTTATTAAAACATCACCTTGTGAAGAGATTGACTTTCCTCGAAAAACATGAAAATACCCTTGGGTTGATATAACGTCGGCTTTATGTTCGGCATTGAACATATATGTATCGTTTGTTCCGGTAAGGCTGTGTATCATAATTACGATTTTTCGATTAGTCGATAGGTCAAATTTCTAAAAAATGTTTACTTTTACAAAAAAATGTAGTATGCAAAAGTATCGTATTTTAATTAAAAACCTCTGTGTTGCAAGTTTATTTCTTGCTTTGTGGTGTAATACTTCGTATGCACAAGTGCAAGTAGGCGGAAATTTTGGTTTTGATATTAGTAACAATGTTTTGATGATAGATATTGCGCCAACAATCGGAATGTCGCCTTTCGAGAGGGCTCGAGTAACCGTGTCGCCATTTTTTAGTCATATACAGAATATACAAGTTGCCGGTACAGGTGTAAGTCGTTTGGGGTTGCGAGCTGCCTTGCAATACACTATTTTTACGGGACTATTTGCCCATGCCGAATACGAATGTGCTTTTGAGCGTGCCAATGAAGCATATCAAGGTGTGTCGCATGCACTGCCTATAGGTGCCGGATTTGAATACGAAATTATGCCTAACACAATTGCTTATGGTATGGCTTTGTACAATGTGTTGCACAATTCATCGAAATCATCGGCTTTCCGTGAAACACCCTTTCAGTATAGAGTGGGAGTACGGTATAGTTTGTAGAATATAGGAATTTAAAAATTTAAAAACATCCTAACTCATAACTTCCTCTAACTTCTCTAACTTCTCTAACTTCTTATACCTCCTTTAACTCCCTTTAACTTCTTCTAACTCCTTTAACTCCTCACATAATGCAATTTTCCCAAGTAATAGGACAAAACCAATACAAACAAGACCTTCAGGAACTTGTACAACAGAACCGAATAAGCCATGCATTGCTTTTTGCTGCACCCGAAGGGGCAGGGGCTCTACCGCTTGCAATAGCTTTTGCACAATATATCAATTGCGAAAATAAAACCGAAACCGATTCCTGCGGCGTGTGTGCAAGCTGTGTAAAGTACGCAAAATTGCAGCACCCCGATTTGCATTTTGCTTTTCCGGTTACAACTACTTCAAGCGTAAAATCCAATCCCGTGAGCGATAATTTTATTGCTCAATGGCGCGAAGCAGTGCTCAAACAGCCGTATTTAAACGTGGATATGTGGCTCGAAACCATAAGCGACGACAATAAACAGGGGAGTATTCAGAAAGAAGAAAGCAAGGAAATTCTGCGTAAACTACAGTTAAAAACCTACGAAGCCGAATATAAGGTTATGATTATATGGATGGCTGAAAAAATGAACGAAACCTGCGCCAATAAACTACTAAAAATATTGGAAGAACCGCCGGCGAAAACACTGTTTTTACTTATCAGCGAACACCCCGAAGAATTGATGGCAACAATTATTTCGCGCACACAATTAATACGTATTCCTAAAATTGACAATCAAAGTATGGCAGAAGCATTGCACAGAGAATTTTCTGTGAATGAAGCCGATATGCCGACAATTTTACACAATGCCGGTGGTAATTACCTAAAAGCAGTGCAATTGCTCACGACAGATGAAACAAACGACAATTTTTATGATTATTTCACAAAACTCACTCGTTTGGCATATACCAAAAATCTACCGGAACTAACCACACTTTCCGATGAGTTAGCCACAAAACTCGGACGCGAAAAACAAAAAGCATTTTTGGAATATTGCCTTACAATGTTTCGTGAGAATTTTGTACTTAATTACAAAAAGCCGGAAATTGTGTATTTATATAAAAACGAAAAAGAATTTTCCGAAAGATTTCACCCGTTTATCAATGAACGCAATATATCTGCATTGACAAAAAGTATAAACGAAGCGCATTATCACATAGAACGAAATGGTAGTGCAAAGATTATTTTCTTTGATTTGTGTTTAAAATTGATAGTGCAACTAAGAAAATAGCGAGGTTGTATTTTGCAGGAATTGTTGGAGCATGAAATTAACCTCAGAGGTACTGAGCCAATCGTTTATACATTTCAAACCCTACCCACGCATCGGTAGCTGCATACATTTGTTGTGCTGTACTGAGCCTACTTAGTTCCCAATTAGAAGTTTGCTGTTTTTTAGAAATACGAAATCCCAACACAATTGCGGTTAATTTTTTGAGGCTCATATTTTCAATTTCCAATTGTTTGGCAATCGTTTGTAAATCTACAAAACCCTGCATCTTACAATTACTCAGTTCATGAAGTTTTATAATATCATCGCGCACAGCAACTCCCGCTTTACAAATCAGGGGAGAAGCGAGGATAGAAGCCAAGTTGCGTGGAATACCTGTTTTTTGCAATTGAAATAAAAACGCATGTTTGTCATCGCCTAATTGCAGCAAGGCAACATTATATTTTACATGTTTGGCGAATGCTGGACGAGTTTCGGTATCGAATCCGAGAATGGGACTCTGTTGCAAATATTCCACAGCATGCCGTATTTTCTCGTGCGAATCCACAACGTGAATTTCGCCTGCGAATGATTGTTGCGGATAGAGGGCAAGCTCTTCGTCGCTTATTGATTTTTTTTGAGGGAATGTTATCACAGATGTTATCCAATTAAAGTGACTGCCGGAGCAACTCGGTGTATCCATACTAAATTATGTTCTTCATATACGGAATATAACACGACTTCGTTTTTGTAATTAATGCTGCGCACCAAGCCGCCGTATTGTAATAAAAGAATTGGGTGAGTTATGATTGCGAATGACTTGGGGAATGTGTGCAATATTTTTATTTTATCAATAAGTCCTTGTGAATATGCTATTGCTGTTTTCGGAGCTAAGTATTTATACGCAATTCTCTCTAATAACTTACCAATATCTTCAGAAGCCTCATCAGAATACTCAATTCTATATCTCATAGGTCAAATATCGAATTTATGGTTAGTTCCATAATGTGCATTAAATTTTTCTTCAAATTTTCGCCACACTTCTTCATGGGAATACGAAGTAACACCTAAAGGGGCTGTAGGAGCAAAATTCACACATCGCTTTTTCCGAATGTCATTTGCTAATTTTCTACCGGCTGGGCGCGAAACGTCTATTTCTACTAATATTGTGCTCATAATTCGTTGTTTTTGCAAATATACATTATTTTAAAGAAAAGTATCACATTGTTTATTGCTTCTGTTTGTACTCTATCACGTTGTGGTGTTTCCGATAAGCTAAATCGTATGGGCAAAACAAACCACGTTTTTTGTTTTACAGCCTCGCCTTTCCATGCTCCCATATTCCGAACCACCCGAAGTGCTTCGGCATCAAATGTGGGATTGCCGCTACTGCGAAATAATTTCACACCGGTAATAGCGCCGTCTTTCTTTACTGCAAAAAGTACGTATGTTGTTGTGCTATCTTCATGAGGAATTTCTTGGGCAATAGTGGTTTCGCAAGCAAATAATACAAATACCAACGCTATCAAGCTACAAAATAGGGGTGTTTTCATAATAATCCGTGTTAATCGGTGTAATCTGCAGACAAATCCTCTAACGGCGAATTAGCTGCATACAACACAGTATGAAATTCATTAATAACCGCCAAAATGCGTGCACCCCAATACAATCTAAAATTAAAACAAAGCTCATACAGCGCAAGTTCACGAGTTTGCTCGGTGGCATCTTTATACTGCTCTATAAAATTACGAATATCTTGATACACATCGGCAAAACATTCCGAAATTGGCAGATCAATCAATTCATTTTCAGGAGCATCGGGTTCGCTCACGCTTACCATGTTATCGAACTGCCCTAAAATTTTTTGCACATTTTGTTTGATAAATTCCCAATCATTTTCGCCTACAAAATGTTCGCAATAGCCTTCATCAACAGATGAACTCTGCATCATACTTGTTTTTAAATACAAAAGCGTGAGAATTTTATGCGATTTGTCTATAAAATGCGCAACGCTTTCGTGTTCTTCTTTTTCTACAAAAGCACAATATTCGGCACAAATTGTGAGTAATTCTAATGTTTTTTGTTGTTCCATACAAAATTGAATGTTAATGAGTAGTCAGTTCAATTATTCTGTTTTTTTTCTTAGAAATAGCCCAAATTCCAAAAAATGTAAGCAATCCATTTAGTATAAGCATCTCAAATCCAAAAATATAGCCATTTAACCACGCAACAGAATTAAGGTTAATAATGTAGCAAATAATAGGGGAGGCTATGGCAATATAAGGAATATATGTGTCGTTCGGTTGATAGCGTTTCATAATCAAACCAAAGCTAAACAATCCTAATAACGGACCGTAGGTATAGCCGGCTATATCGAAAAGTGTTTTTATAAGCGAATCGGTGTGAAACGGTTTGAATGCTATAATGATAAGCAAAAAGAGAATGGTAAACATAATATGTGTCCGTTTGCGAATACGCACTTTTTCCGCCTCGGTTTTGGTAGAAGTATCGAAACGTAGAAAGTCGTAACAAAACGTTGTAGTTAAAGCAGTTAGAGTACCATCAGCACTTGAATAACCTGCTGCAATAAGCCCAATAAGGAATAAAACCGCCGTAAAACCGCTTAAACAAAAGGCAACCGCCGGAAACAGTCCATCAGCTTTGTCGGGCATAGCAAAACCTGTGTGCTGAACATAATAGAGTAGAGCAACACCCAACGAAAGAAAAATAAAATTAACCACCACAAGCGAAATACTCAAACTAAACACATTTTTCTGGGCATCGCGTAACGAACGGCAGGTCAGGTTTTTCTGCATCATATCTTGGTCAAGACCGGTCATGGCTATGGTAATAAACATACCACTCAATAGTTGTTTTACAAAGAAATTCTGCGACCGCCAATCGGTATCGAACATGGTTGTATAGCCGCTTTTTGCAGCATTGCTCATCAATTCTACAAACGAAATGTCCATATCTTTGAGCAGAAACCAAATACAAGCAATCGTAGCAACTATCATAGCCGTGGTTTGCAGCGTATCTGTCCAAATTATGGTTTTTATGCCGCCTTTAAAGGTGTAGAGCAAAATAAGTACAACAAAACCTACGGCAATCAATATAAACGGAATGCCCATTGGTTCAAAGAAAAATTCGTACAATACATATACTACCAAATACATACGCAATGCCGAACCCATTAAACGCGAAACAATAAAAAAGAAAGAACCCGTTTTATGCGAACGATTTCCAAAACGTTGATTTAAAAACGTATAAATTGATGTCAATTGGAGTTTATAATACAAAGGTAAAAGCACCAAGGCAATTACCGCATAACCCAATATATAACCCAAAACAACGCCCATATAAGTAAATTGCGAGCTTTGTACGTAACCGGGAACCGACATAAACGTAACACCAGAAAGCGATGCGCCAATCATGCCATACGCCACAATAAACCAAGGCGAAGAGTGGTTTCCTGTAAAAAAGCTATCGTTATTCGCACGGCGAGACGTGAACCACGAAATAACAATAAGCGTAAGAAAATAAAGAGCTACAATAAGTAAGGTATGAAATGCCGTTATTTGCATGGTTTAAAAATTTCCAACAAAAGAACGAAAAATAAATTATACGCTCATTTGAGAGTTTGAATTTTTAGTAACAAGTTATTAAATTAATGGTTAATGATTAATGGTTAGTGAATTAGTGCCTTTGCAGATTTACAGTAATGAGAAATCTGTGCA
Organism: Bacteroidales bacterium; assembly: GCA_031262005.1. Classification (GTDB taxonomy): domain Bacteria; phylum Bacteroidota; class Bacteroidia; order Bacteroidales; family UBA1715; genus WQTX01. The sequence goes on along the minus strand of JAISIO010000080.1, from coordinate 6,183 downwards.
AATCGGTGTTTATCTACGGATTGTACGATTATTCAACAATAAATTTATTTAGTTGTTTGATTGCTATCGCAATTAGTAGATTTTTGTGCGATTGCTCTAATTATTTGATTATTTATTTGTGTTTAAATTAACCACTAATCACTAACCATTAACCATTATTAGCATTGTTTTATAATTAATATTATGTTAAATAGAGTAGAAAAAATATAAAAGAATGAAAGAAATACATTTTTACTTCTATCTTTGTCTGTTCTATTTAACAACTAAAAAAACTATCACAATATGAAACTCTTAATCCTAAACTGCGGAAGTTCTTCACTCAAATTTCAACTGTTATCCATGACTAATGAAACTCTTCTTGCTTGGGGCGGCATTGAACGCATTGGCGACAAAAATCAAGGCAGTTTAAAATTTAAAACACACACCGGAAAAATTCTTGAAACCAATCAACCGATTGCAAATCACGAAATTGGTATAGAACAAATTATACAGCTGTTGCTCAATCCGGAATATGCGTTGATTGCCGATAAAAATGAAATTCAAGCTGTTGGACACCGCATAGTGCACGGCGCCGAAGAATTTAGCCAATCAATTGTTCTTGATGAACAAACGATTGCTCGCATTGAAAAATACAGCAATTTGGCTCCGCTGCACAATCCTGCCAATATATCGGGTGTGCGAGCTGCTCAAGCGCAATTACCTCACGCCGTGCAATGTGCTACATTCGATACGGCTTTCCATCAAACTATGCCCGACAAAGCGTTTATTTACGGAATCCCCTACTCCTATTACGCTGACAATAAAATTCGTCGCTACGGATTTCACGGGTCAAGCCACCGCTATGTGTCGCAAAAAGCTGCTGAATTAGCACAAATACCATACAATGCAAGCAAAATAATTGTGTGTCATTTAGGCAACGGCTCTTCAATTTCGGCAGTGTGTAACGGACAGTCGGTTGATACTTCAATGGGACTCACGCCTTTGGAAGGTTTGCCTATGGGAACTCGCTGTGGCGACGTGGATTTTGGCGCAATGTTGCACATTATGCGTGAAGAAAATTTGAGCGTAGCACAGATTGATAAACTTGCTAACAAAGAAAGCGGATTTTTGGGCTTATGCGGTACAAGCGATATGCGCGATATGAAACAAGCTGCCGCCACCGGCAACAAACAAGCGCAATTGGCAATAGAAATTTTGCATTATAAAATAAAAAAATACATAGGCTCGTATGCTGCAGCTATGGGCGGTGTAGACTGTATAGTATTTACCGGCGGAATTGGCGAAAACAATGCCGATACTCGTTATGCAGCTTGTGAAAACTTAGAATTTATGGGTGTGGAATTTGATACCCACAAAAATGCCGCAGCGAAAGGCGATGCAATTATTTCTGCCGATAATTCACGAGTAAAAGTGCTGGTGGTGCAAACCAATGAAGAAATTGTAATTGCTCGCGACACGTATCAATTAGTTCAACAACGGAGTTAGAGGAGTTAAAGAAGTTAGAGGAGTTAAAGGGAGTTAAAAGAAGTTAGGAATTACGATATTTTCAAATTTCCACATTTCTAAATTCCTACATTCCTACATTCCTACATTCTTCAATTTCTAAATTTTACTGTATTGTGTGAAATAAACATGATTTTATACGCTATAAATCAAAAAAATCACAATAAAATCGCCGTTCCGACAAAAAAATTGTACATTTGCCTACTATTACTAAAAAGGGTATAAAAAATGAGAAATTATTGTTTTGTAATCTTACTATTTTTAGGAACTCTTTGCTGTACGTCGTGCAGCAAAAGTACACCGAAACGCTCATTTAAGACATCTTTGGACAGTGCATCATATAGTTTGGGAATGTTGTTTGCAAGCAAAATCCCTCAAAATTTGAAAAACAATCATGTTGATACCATTGCAATGCAACTGTTTTTACAAGGTTTGAACGATTATTTTAATACCCAAGATTCTACGGCTTTTACGGAAAAACAAACACAGGAAATCTTAAACAACTACATTGAACAATTACAAGCTACGTCTAATTCGTATTTTTTAGAACAAAACAAACATTTACAAGCCGAAGGCGAAGCGTTTTTGACACAAAACAAAAAAAATCCGAATGTTTTTGAACTCAAAAAAGGTCTGCAATACCAAGTGTTTTACAGCGGATGGAGCCCAACAAAACCAAAATTAACTGATACCTTGCTTGTTCATTTTAAAATGATGGATTTGCAGCAAAACGTATTGTTTGATTCACGCACCAAAAACCAAGATCCTGTGCGACTTACGCTCGATTCTACTATTCAAGCATGGCAATTAGTATTACCTATGATGAAAATGGGTTCTCGTGTACGCATTTTTACTTCGGCGGATTTTGCATACGGTACAGCACCGAAACCTAATGACTTGATAAAACCATATCAAGCACTTATTTTCGATATTGATTTTGTGAGAATTGTACAGAAAAAATAATCGAAACGGGGAAACAAAGACTAAAAAACTAAATTTCAATAGAATATCTTAACATCTAAATTTTAACAATGAAAAAATTAACAACAATTTCAGTTGCTGCATTAATTGCATGTGCAACTTTTTCGTGTAACAAACCTAATACAGATACAACGTTCTCTGATTTGCGAGACAGCGCAAGTTATGTAATCGGTGTTGATTTTGGTAGTCAAATAGCACAATTTTCGCAAATACTCCCCGACTCCGTTAATGTAGAAGCTCTTATAGCAGGATTGCGCGATGCAGCACTAAACGTTGCCGATACTCCACGAATAAGTATGGACGATATGCAACGCGTGATAGAAGAATATCAAATGCAGCAATTACAAAAAAAGTTTAAACCTGAAATTGAAGCAGGAGAACAATTTTTAACCGAAAATGCAAAACGTGAAGGAGTAAAAACTACCGAAAGCGGATTGCAATACGAAGTAATTACTTTGGGAACAGGAGAAACACCTACGCAATTCGATGAAGTTACGCTCCATTATCATGGTACTAAATTAGACGGCACCGTATTCGATAGTTCAAAAGGAGCTGAACCTGTAGTTTTCAATGTATCGCAAGTAGTTCCCGGATTTTCCGAAGGATTGCAATTATTACCTGTTGGTTCTAAATTCAAATTATTCATTCCTCAAGATTTGGCGTATGGCGTACAACCACCTCGAGGTAGTTCGCTCAAACCATTTGAAACACTGATTTTTGAAGTTGAATTAATTTCTTCAAAAAAAGGAGAAGCTCCAAAACAACCGCAATTCTCTTTGGAGCAACTACAACAAATGCAAATGCAATAATTTTTAAAATATAACATACGAAACGAGGTATTGAGAATAAACTATTCACATACCTCGTTTTTTTATTATATACCTTCATTTCAATATTTTAATCACTTAAAAACATGGAAATAGTTATATTATTAGGTGCAGCTATTTTTTTACTTGTAGGATTTGTCGGATGTATTATTCCCGCAATACCGGGTTTACCTCTGTGCTATGCAGGTATACTGCTGCTTTCGTTTAGTATGCATGTCAATATTTCGCTTATGTTTCTCGTTCTGTGGGCGGTGGTTGTAATTGCTATTCAGGTGCTTGATTTTTATCTTCCTGTGTGGGGAACAAAAAAATACGGTGGCACAAAATACGGCATGTGGGGCAGCACCATTGGACTTATTGCAGGTATGTTCTTCTCTCCTATTTTTATGATAATCGGCGCATTTGCCGGTGCGTTTATCGGCGAGAAATTGGCAAATAAAAATACACAAACGGCTCTTAAAGCGGCGTTCGGTTCGTTTATGGGTTTACTTTTGGGAACGGTTATAAAATTGGCTATTGCTATTTATATGATAGTATATTACTGTATTGCTATTTGGAAGATAATTGCACTATAACGAACAAATACAGATAAAACCGGCAAAAATCGTTTTAGATTTTTGCCGGTTTTTGTTATTTGGTTATTCATCTTTTTGTGAATTTATCGGCGTTTCATCGTGTTTGTTCGCCTCTGCTACAAATTCCTGAAAACTGTTATCGCTAAAGAATGTTATAATTTTCACTATTTTCCTTTCATTGAGTTGTGGGCTTGGAATGTGCTGTACGTTTTGCTTCGCTTGTGGTATTGGTAATGTAGGCTGCACTTCCATGGCAATAGGTTGCGATTCTTCCACAATCTGCCCAAATAAATCTCGCTGCACTTGTTTTTCAATTACGTGCTGTTTTGCAGCTTTGCCCGAAATAAACCACGAAATATCAATATCGGGAAATCGAGTACACATTTTTTCTATGAAATCAAGGCTTGGTTTGCTCCGTCCCGAAATGATATGCGAAATATTTGAACGTTGTACATCAATCTCCTCGGCAAATGCAGATGCGTTCAGTGATTTCTGATTCAAAATTATTTGTAATCTATCGGCAATTGTTGTGTTCATTTTTGTTGTTTTTTGCGTTTACAAATGTAATACTTATTTTGTTTACTTTTGTAATTACCATAAATTAACATTTGTAATCAAATGCAATATTGTCGGATTTTCAAATATTATTTGCACTACCACACCGATACTATTTTTCAAAACATTACATCTGCTCTGTCGTACAACAATTCTTGTTGATTATGCCTTGTAGACACGTTATTTTAAGTAGTTGCAGGCGATTGTATGTTTTTTATAAAAATTTCAAGCCTTCCCTTTATTTATTGAATAAACGATACAATAATCACAATAAATATAGTACATATTTATAATTCAAGTATTTTCTATATAATATATTGTATTTATTTGGTTTTCATTTCTTTAAACAACATAAAATACATTGTTTTTGCAGATTTGCCTCTATTTTCCGAATTTAATTTAAAGTAAAATTTAATTTAAAAACTATAACATTCTGATTTTATGAGTATTACAATATTATTTAATCTTTCTATTTTGCGTGATTGTTACAAATGTAATTGTTTACAAAAGTGTATTGTTGAGGCACAAAAAAAGCTATAAAAATATAGCTTTTTGCTTTGTTTATATTTGTAAATCGTTATTTGTTGTTTTGATTTGTAAACGCTACGGCTCGTTCCAAAGGTTGAGTACAAAATAATAAAGCAGCCTCTTTTGCTTCGTCTATCAGTGCGGGTAATTTTTCTTGTTCGCTCCTATCCCACTCTCCCAACACAAAATCTATTTGCTGACCTTTTGAGAAATTGTTGCCGATACCAAAACGCAAACGCGCATAATTGGCGTGTCCCAACGTTGCCTGAATATGTTTTAAACCATTGTGTCCCCCATCACTCCCCTTGCCTTTCATGCGCATAGTTTCAAAAGGAAGCGCAAGGTCATCAACCAGAATAAGTGCATTTTCTATAGGAATGTGTTCCTTTTGCAACCAATATTGCACGGCTTTACCGCTCAAATTCATGAACGTTGTAGGTTTTATCAATATAATAGTACGCGATTTATACTTCACTTCGGCAACCGAAGCATGCCTATCGAGCTTGAACACCGCATTATGCGCTTTGGCAATAGCATCTACAATGTTAAAACCTATATTATGACGAGTGTTTTCGTATTCTTCGCCTATATTTCCTAAGCCTACAAGTAAATATTTCATTGCTTTCTGATTTTATTCGGCAAAAATACTATATTTGTCGGGTTTGGGCACAATCCTAATTCCTATTTTCAAACATCTAATTCTTACAAATGAAAAAAACTCTCTTTTTGTTGCTGATGAGCATTATTTTGTGCGTCTCGTGCACACAATCACGCAAAGACACTCTTTTAATTCCTGCAAAATCATCCGTAATTGCGGCGTTTGATATACCTTCGCTCATTAAAAAAGCGCAATTTGATAGTATTAGTGCATTGCATGACGAGGAATTACTCAATACATTTCCTCTTTTGCATGCATTGGTAAAAAATGTAACGAACACCGGCATTGATTTTTCCGGTGATTTATTCGTTTTTTTCGTTTTGCACAATAATGTGTCCTATACCTGTGCCACTATTCCATTGAAAGATCAAGCACAAACGCAGAAATTGATACAAAACACATTGAGTAACGAATTTTCAGCCGAAGGCAAACAACGCTTCTATTCACAAGAATATGAGACATGGGTGGTGGCGGAAAACAATCAATTACTTGTGGTATCACATAATTATAGTGGAAAGAAAGAAGTTTCAGCACAATTTGTGGACTATCTTATGAA
>JAISIO010000176.1 GCA_031262005.1 Bacteroidales bacterium | reverse complement strand
GTTGATTCAATTTCTCCGGATTTTAATGAACTATTTATCGTCTGTAATGATTGTACTTCCTTTTGTAACGTTTCAATCATTGTTTGCTGTTCTTTTATGGCTTCAAGCAACACGGGTATCATTTCCATATAATTTACACCGTACGATGCTTTTTCAGAATCAAACTTTACAACCACTTCCGGAAATTCTTTTTCCAATTCTTGTGCTATGAAACCAAAAGTCGGTTTGGTTAAGTTGGCTAATGCTTTTTCGGGAATATCTGCAAAAAAATCTTTCTTTACGTTGTAACGATAACCCGAAATGCGTTTGATTCTTTCAATGGCATTGTCTACACGAGTAATGTTTTCTTTTACCCTTTCGTCGCAGGGAAGTGTGGTATATTGATTACTCATAACGTGAGAGGCATAAACATCGCCAAGTTTTCGGTCTGCCCTCCCTAATTGCAGATACCAGTTCCTTTCGGGGTAAAGTACAGGTCTTCCTAAACTATCAAAAACTTGATAATCAAGCAAAACATCTGTCCAGTGAACATCAAAAAGGACATTCCCTGAAAATTGAGTATTTCCCACTACGTGTAATTTATTTGTAGTAGTAGGTGTTGTAGTTCCAATTCCTACTGTACCATTATTTTTTATAATCACATTACTAAAATTAGTGATTGCACTTCCTGCGTTTCCCGAAGGTGCTGTTTTAAATAGTATATCGCCGTTACCTTTGAAACTTATTAGACTAGAAACTCCTGTTTGCGTGCGCCAGTATTGATTGTTTTGCCAACGTGCATTCCTACATATTTCTTTATCGCTACCACCATCGTAGAATGTCCAAATATTTCCAATTTGAAATTTTGTAATAGGTGATGTCGTTCCAATTCCAACATATCCATTGCTTGCTACTTTCACTTGTGCAAATCCTATACTTGCACTTAGTAATACACTTGCGCAGATTACTGTGACTTTTTTAAATATACTGTTCATGATTTTTATTTTTAATGATTTTTCTGTGTTTCTTAATTTATACAATATATACGCAACCGATACAAAGCCCCATACATACGGATATTTTTTCGAGAGCGGCTACGGAAAAACATCAAACCATAGAAATTACAACTCATTCTAAACAAGTTATAATTCATTTTTTTACCTTTGCTCCTTAATTCCTCCCACTGAGGGAAAATAAGAAAAGGAGCATTTTTTGATAGCTCACCTCCTTTTTTTAGAGCCTTGCAAATGTTCCAGATTTGCAAGGCTTGTTTTTGCGCTACAAAAATATAGTCATTTTTTGTAATCTGCAATACCGCATTTGCGGTATTTTTAGGACAAATACGAAAAAACATTGTAATAATTTGAATATCAACAAAACACATACATTTTCAGCAGATTAGTAAACATTTTTATTGATTGATATTCAGTCGATTAAAAATATTAAAAAAAAGCAATTTTTGTAATTGATTGATAATAAAATAATTGCACCCAAAACATCACGCTATTATAAATACAATTATTTAATTATCAACATATTAGTCGCCTTTCATTCAAAATCACACTATAGAGTAATTATTTCTTGTATTTGAATTACAAAATATAACATACCTTTGCAAAAAAACAGTAGATAATCTCAATCACGGAAATATGACAGCGTCAGAACATTTTTTTCATAAAGCCCCCGAAAATTACAATTGTGCTCAAGCTATTCTCAAAGGTTTTGAGCAGGAATTTTCAGTTGATAATTCACAAATAGAAGCATTTCGAGCATTTGGCGGCGGTCGAGCTCCTCTTGGCGTGTGCGGTGCTTTATTCGCTGCACAGCAATTATTGCCTCACGAAGCAAGTAATTTGCAAACAGAATTTACGCAACGCTGCGGAAGTGCTTATTGTAGAGAATTGAAAACACAACAAAGAATTTCGTGTACCGAAGCGGTAAAAACAGCCGATACCTTATTGAGAAAATTCGTTACTAAGAAATAGCAACATCTCTCCGGTTCATTACCAATTACGGTTTTCAAAAAAAAACAGTCTACCGACAAATGCCGATAGACTGCCTTTATATATTAAAGTAATCGTAACTTCTTAACTTCTATTATTTCTTATATTCGATTTTTTCAGCTCCCGATGGTTTCATGAGCGTTATAGAAAGATTGAAATTTTCTATTTGCATAATGCTCGAATCAGAAGCAGCAACCACGTAAAATTGTAGTGCGGCAACGTCTTTGTTTGTTGGCAGAGCAGTAATTTGCAAGGTAGTAGTAAAACTAAAATCGGTATTCGCAGTTATGGTGGCATTGGTAAAATCAGCCCATGCCGAAAGTTCTTTCCAATAGTTTGCCTGTGGTGTGCCGTCTACCAATACCACTTGTAAATCTTTGGCATCGACATCGGACTTCCCTGATATGGTTACTTGCAATACATCGCCTACCGAAACGTTCGAAATTTTATTTTGGATTGCCGATGTTTGGTTTTTTCCATCCCAATTTTCCACCAACATAGTAGCACTTGCGTTATACGTGCGTAACGAAAATTCACATTTCGACAAAGCAAGCGAGATAGAGGTACCCAAACCATTGCCGCCTTGCCCTAAAATATCGGAACCTACGAGAGAACCCGTTGCGCTCAATTCTGCATTTTTTCCGCTCAACACAAGTTTCGGGCGTGCTAATCCCTTTTTTACAACCAATTCCACAGTTTTTTCAAATGAAACTCCAGCTTTAATATCGCCTACAAGTCCAAAACCTGTAATTTCGTTCCAATATGTTGGAGCATCTTCATTAATTATAGCTATTTGAAATTCATCTATATCATGGTCGGGAACACCTGAAATATGCACCGAAATTACATCGTTTTCTTGTAATTTCTCGCTTTCGAGGTCTATTGGGAACATTGTTTGGTAATATTCCGAAGGAAATGGTGCATAGCGATTCCAATCCATTGTTACATTTTGTGCAAGTGTTGCAAATCCACATATCAACAAACTGCTAAGGAATAATAATCTTTTTTTCATATGTTCATATTTTTATGTTACAGTAATGTATTTCTTCTTTAACTAAGTGTGTTTTATGTTACTAAAAAAATACCGGAAATCACTCAGTCGGGCAAATATAGCATTATTTTGATTACATTTTTTGTTTTTTTATTTTTTTTTATCCACGCCTCAAAATCGTTAATGCCTTGAAAATCATGAAACATGAAATTATTCTATGAAACGTATGATATTCATCGTTTTTAACAATTGAATGGTCTTTTCTCACAATTCAATACAGTTTATGTTTGTTGTAGAATGGCTGTGCCTGCCAGAAATACCACAAGACTCCCACTATTGATGCGCACAAACATATAGTAAACAACACGGTAAAACCCCATTGTTCAATACAATACCCACTGATAGCTATGCCTAAACCTATACCCGTATCCCACGAGGTGTAATACGACGAAACTGCTGTTCCTCGCCTATTGTGCGGTGCTAAATTGACAAATTGCATTTGAAAAGCAGGAGTTAAACAACCGAATCCTACACCGAATAATAACGCTGTTACATAAAACACAACAATTGTATTACATTGAATAAGAAGAATATACGCAAGTATAAGAATGCAAAATCCACCGTACATAAGTCTATTTATCAGTCCTCGGTCTATAAAACGAGCTGTTGAAAGACGAGCAAGAATAAGTCCAGCGGCTTGCAAACAGAAAAACACTCCTCCTGCCGATTCTCCAAAATTACTCCGCAAACTATACACACCTATATAATTGATTATCACACCATAACCAATTCCTAACAGAGCAAAACAAATCATGCTACGTACCCCCGCTATGAGTATAAATCTATCTAACGAGAAAAACGGCGGAGGTGTTGGCTTGGGCGCATTCGATACTTTTGGTTTGTGGTGAATATTCAGAATTGCAATTATGCCGAGTGCACTAGCAATCAAACTCGCTATAAATACCGCTGAGAAACCATAGCGCGTATAAAAGAATATACCGGTCATGGGTCCTATAGCCATTGCTAAATTAGTGGCTACTCCGAAATAACCTATACCCTCTCCTCTTCGTTCCGAAGGCATTAAATCAACCCCTAAAGTATTACCCGTAACCGATCCCAGACCAAATGAGGCACCATGAATAATACGCAAAATGATAAATAATGTAACACTGCTTGCCACTAAGTATCCACCAAAAACAGCGGAAAACAAGAAAAAGCAACCAAGATATAATGGTTTACGCGGCAATGTATCCACAAAATGCGTAGTAAGCGGGCGAGCCAACAGTGCCGAAATTATATATAACGAGATAATAATGCTGCTTTTTGCTTCGCTTACGCCCAATTGCTGAGTTACGTAAAACGGCAAAACCGGCACCAATAAATAAAACGAGAAAAACATTGTGAAACTTGACAAAAAAACCAAAATAAAGTTTTTTGTCCATAAACGAGGACGTGACATTAGTGGTTAATGGTTAATGGTTAATGGTTAATGGTTAATGATTAATGGTTAGTGGTTTCTACACTCTAAACTCTATTCACTATTCACTATACGTAACGCTCTTTCCAGTCCATCTTCCCAATGCGGAATTTCAAAATTGTAGGTTTGTTTTATTTTCAGTTTATTCAACACACTGTAATGCGGTCGTGGTGTTTTAGTAGGATACTCTTTGCTTTCAATAGGCTTTACCTTACAAGTTGTAATTCCTGCTTTTTTGTGTATTGCAATTGCAAAATCGTACCAGCTACACACGCCTTCGTTTGAGAAATGATATATTCCCGACACAAAATTTTCAGCATTTACCACGTGCATAATTGCTGTAGCTAAATCGGCAGCATAAGTAGGTGTACCAATCTGATCGAAAATTACATTTAATTCTGTTTTTTCGGCACCAAGTCGTAGCATGGTTTTCATAAAATTATTACCAAAACTTGAATACAACCACGATGTGCGAATTACAACCATTTGATTGGGCGCAATGTCCATTGCCGCACGTTCGCCGTCGGCTTTCGATTGTCCGTATACCGATTGCGGGCAAATCGGCATTTCTTCGTTATATGGTATATAACTTTTTCCGTCGAATACATAATCGGTAGAAATATGGATAAATTTTGCATTGTACGTAACGGCAGTTTTTGCCAGCAAACGTACCGCTTCGCAATTTATTAGATACGCCGTTTCTTTATCGTCTTCGGCTTTATCTACGGCGGTGTAGGCAGCACAGTTTACAATGTAATCAATAGTGTGTGTTGTAAAAAACGCTTGCAATTCCGCTTCATTTGTTATGTTTAATGTATCAACATCGGTAAATATATATGTATGTTGTGAAAATTTTTCGGAAATTACTTTCATTTCCGATCCAAGTTGCCCGTAGGCTCCGGTTATAAGAATATTCATTTGGGTTTGAGGTTTTTATCAATGTATAAACAAGTTGTCGTTCACTGGTTTACTTTTTAACCACCGTTCCGGTAAATACAATAGTACTTTCCGTAGGTTTTGTGTTTGCTGTTATTGTAGCCACTTTTGAGAAATTTCCACCAGCTTTGGCATCAAAGGTTACTTCTATACTGCCTTTTTTACCCGGCATTACGGGTGTTTTAGTCCATTTAGCATCGGTGCAATCACAAGCAGGAGTTACATTGGAAATAATCAGCGGCGCATTTCCCGTGTTGGTAAATTCAAAATTGACCGTTACCGGCACTCCCTGCGGAATTTGTCCGAGGTCTTTTGCTTCGGTAGTCCATGTAATTTTGGGAGATTTTATTTCGCTTGCGTCTAATTGATTTTGACCGGGTTGTCTGCCACCCCAGCCTTGTGCGAATGTTGCCATGCTGCAAACACAGGCAATGCAGAGTAATACTATATTCTTTTTCATAAGAAGAATTTTTAGATGATTTAACGTGCTGTAAGCAAAAATCTTGCCACATAGTATAAACTCTCGACAAGATTACTCTTAAAAATCGAAACAAAAGTACTAATTTTTGAAATACGCAAAAGAAACGCATTATAAAAAATTTGTATGTTTGCCGTATAAAAACATTTTCTCCTGTTTATTGTCAAATCACAAATACGCTAATGCAAAACATACTCAACTTCCTAACAGAACTCAATGCCAACAACAATAAACCATGGTTCGATGCTCACAAGAAAGAATATACTGCCATAAAGACCGAATTTTTGGCTTTTGTAGAAAAACTTCTCGGTAGTCTTTCGGCACTCGACACTCAATTGGGCAATTTGGAACCAAAGCAATGTACGTATCGCATCAATCGAGATATTCGTTTTAGTAGCGACAAACGTCCATACAAAACACATCTTGGTGCGTATTTTTGTCCCGGCGGAAAAAAATCAGGTATGGCGGGCTATTATTTTCATATAGAAGCTCCCGATACGCAATTTATCGGCAATCATTTGTTGGCAGCAGGCACGCATTGCTCCATGCCCAATGTGCTTACGAGTATGCGCACCGAAGTGTTCGATAATACCGATGAATTTTTACATAATATGCAACGAGCCTCATCTTTTTATTTAGAGCGTGAAAATGCATTAAAAAATGTACCAAAAGGTTTTCCCAAAGATTTTGAACACGCCGATTTACTCAAAATAAAAGATTATTGTTTGTGTCAAGAATTTTCAACCGAACGATTATTATCTCCCGATTTATTGGATTTTGTTGTTTCGGAATTTGAAAAAACAGTTCCTTTCGTACAACAAATGAACAAAGCTATTGCATACGAAATCAATGGTTAATGGCTAATAATTAGCCACTAACCATTAACCACTAATCACTAACCATTAACCATTATATTGTATGGCAAAAAAATTCTACGTAGTATGGAAAGGCTTTCAAACTGGCATTTTCGATAATTGGGACAGTTGCAAAACAGCAATTACCGGGTTTCACAATGCGGTGTATAAATCGTTCACCTCGCTTACCGAAGCAGAACAAGCCTTTGCTAACAAACAGTATATGGCACAAAAATTCAGCACACAGCGTGCCGCTGCGCCTGCCGGAGCGCGCATAATCGAAAGCATTGCCGTAGATGCGGCTTGCAGCGGCAATCCCGGCGATATGGAATATAGAGGAGTATATGTACGCAATAATCAAGAACTATTTCGTGTAGGACCTTATGCACAAGGCACCAATAATATAGGTGAGTTTTTAGCAATTGTACACGGTTTGGCATTTTTAAAACAGCGCAACAGCAATTTGCCCATTTACACCGATTCAATGACGGCGTTGAGCTGGATACGCAACAAAAAATGTAACAGCAAACTTGTGCGCACACCAATCAACGCTCAGATTTTTGAACTCATTGCCCGTGCCGAACACTGGCTTGCAACAAATACGTATACTACAAAAATTATAAAATGGGAAACCGCTCAATGGGGCGAAATTCCCGCCGATTTCGGACGAAAATGAAAAGAAATTTATACGAGAACTACGAATAAATACGTGATTACTGATAAAACTTAAATTGTTCATTATTCATTGTTTTCGTATCTTTGCCAAGAAAATTTAAAATCAAAAAATCATGACAACACTCATTTTTGTGTGCATTATAGCAATTATACTCATTGACTACGCCGTAGAACGGTGGTTAGACTATATCAATGCCAAACACCGTAAAACTGTTTTACCCGAAGAATTACAAGGAATTTACAACACCGAAGAATACAATAAACAACAACGTTACGAACAAGCAAAATCAAAAATCTCTTTCTGGGCAAGCACCATTTCAACTGTACTGATACTTGCATTATTATTGTGCGGTGCGTTTGCGTGGCTCGATAGTTGGATTTACTCAACGTTTGGCTCTGCCGAACATCCGTTGCATCACATTTGGGCAGCACTGTTATTTTTCGGAATTATAGGATTTGCCGCCGACCTTGCAGGAAAACCATTTGAAATTTACAACACATTCGTTATAGAAGAAAAATTTGGTTTCAATAAAATGACCCCCAAATTATTTGTGATAGACACCATAAAAGGTTGGATTTTGACAGGCATACTCGGTGGCGCAATTTTGGCTGCATTACTTGCACTCATGGCATATTTCGGTGAATGGTTTTGGCTGTATGCATGGGTATTTATTTCGGTTATCATGGTTTGCATGACCATGTTTTACTCGTCGCTTATAGTGCCGTTATTTAACAAACAAACACCGTTGGAAGAGGGCGAATTGAAACGAGCAATTACCGAATTTGCAGATAAAGTTGGTTTTAAACTTGACAATATATATGTAATAGACGGCTCAAAACGCTCAACAAAAGCAAATGCGTATTTTAGCGGACTTGGAGCAAAAAAACGCATAGTGCTGTACGACACGCTCATTCAAGAAATGACTACCGAAGAAATTGTAGCTGTGCTTGCCCACGAAATAGGGCATTATAAGAAAAAACACACGCGCACTATGATAATAGCATCGCTTGCGCAAATGGGCGTAATGCTTTTTGTTTTAGGTTTATGTGTGCGCTTACCATTGTTCACCGAAGCACTTGGTGTGCCGTATGAAGAAGGTAAATATCACATAGCGTTATTAGTATTTTCAATGCTCTACACGCCGCTTTCGTTTGCCATTTCATTACTATTTAATTATGTATCGCGCAAAAACGAATTTGAGGCTGATACATACGCAGCACACAATTACTCTGCGAAAAGTTTGGCGCAAGCTCTGCGGAAACTCTCGAAACGAAATCTTTCAAACCTTACACCCCACCCATGGTATGTGTTTTGTTACTATTCGCACCCCGATTTGTTGCAGCGGTTGCAAAATATTCGGAAACAAGGAAAATAATTAACAGGCGATAACTTTTTATTATAATGTCCTACACCTCACACCAAACAATCGGCACAGCACTCGATGCATTTTTCAAAAAGAGTGGTTATTACTCCCACATAAAAGAAGCAGAAATACGCGAACAATGGAGCAGTATTGTTGGCACAATGTTTGCAAAAGCCACCACTAACATTGCGTTTAAAAACAAAACCATGTTTGTTTCCGTAAACTCGGCAGCAATAAAACAGGAGTTATTTTTAAATAGAACAACAATAGTCTATAGGATAAACGAGAAAATAAAAGAGCCCTATATCAAAGAAATAATTTTTAGATAAAAACGTTACATTTTAAATTGTCGTTCCAAGATAATTATTACATTTGCACGAATAAAATAAAACTGTGGAGAGTATATAAAATAGAAATTATGAAAAAAACACTTCAATTATATTCAAAGATTTTACTTATAGTAGTTGCAGTTATGAGTACTGCCAATGTTTTTGCACAGAGTGCTTGTATAGATTATCACAAGAAAAAATGCAAACGCCAAGAAGCCAATTCTTCGTATGGAATGTCGCAAGAATCGCGCAGTGCCATGTTTTTGAAAGGGCAAACTTCGGAATTTCGATTAACAATTTATCAAGGAAAAGATTATCGCATAACCATTTGCAACGACGAAGTGCTTGGCGATAATATAGGTATGGCAATCATAGATAGAGAAACCGGAGAACCATTATACAACAACAAAGATTTTAACTATGTTCGTGATTTTGAATTTACCGTTTTAATGACGCGCGAAATTAAAATCATCATTTCAGTTCCCGATGACAGCGGATCAACCAAACCGCAAGGCGATTTTCGGGCGAAAGATTCCACCGGAGTTGGTTGTATGGGCGTGCTGATAGAAGAAATGATTACCCCTAAAAAAGGGTTTTAGGCTTCAGAAACGAAGGTTTAGGAACAAGACACAAGACGGGCTTCCGTT
Source organism: Bacteroidales bacterium (assembly GCA_031262005.1). GTDB lineage: Bacteria > Bacteroidota > Bacteroidia > Bacteroidales > UBA1715 > WQTX01. Next base: position 2,724 of record JAISIO010000176.1, on the reverse strand, counting down.
ATTCAGTTATTCAATTATTCCGTTATTAATTATGGCGTACGCAGAAATACACACCGAAAAAGGTGTTATGAAAGTAGAATTTTATGAGCAAGACGCTCCTAAAACCGTTGAAAATTTTATAAAACTCGCCCAATCGGGTTACTATGATGGGCTTACGTTTCACCGTGTAATTCCCGATTTTGTAATACAAGGTGGTTGTCCTAATTCTCGTGAAGGCGCAAAAGGCATGGTGGGAACAGGCGGACCGGGTTACACAATTCCTTGCGAATTGACAGGTGGCAATCAATACCATGACCAGGGAGTGCTTTCGATGGCGCATGCTGGACGAAATACAGGCGGTTCGCAGTTCTTTATTTGCCACAGTCGCACCAATACCTCGCATTTAGACCGTCAGCATACATGCTTCGGTAAAGTAATTGAAGGTTTAGACGTAATTGATGATATTCGCCAAGGCGATGAAATAGAAAAAATTGTGATACTTGAAAAGTAAACGAGTGAACGAGTAGACAAGTAAACGAGATAATACTCCGAATTTTTTCTTGTAAACTTATTAACTCGTAAACTTATTAACTTGTAAACTACAAAAAATGAATATAGCACTTATTGGTTATGGCAAAATGGGCAAAGAAATTGAAAAAATTGCTCTCGAACGCGGTCATACAATTTCACTTATTATAGATATTGCCAATGCGGGCGACTTGAACGTCACAAATCTTACCGATAAAAATATTGACGTAGCAATAGAATTTACCACTCCGGGTACGGCTTTCAACAATTATTTGACTTGTTTTGAAGCCAATATTCCCGTAGTTTCAGGTACTACCGGTTGGCTCGAAAAATTCCAAGATGTACAAGACCTATGCGATACGCAAAACAAAGGGTTCTTCTATGCGTCGAACTACAGTTTGGGGGTAAACATATTTTTTGCTCTCAATAAACGACTTGCAGAACTGATGAACCCATACAATGAGTACGATGTTGCTATAGAAGAAATTCATCATACACAAAAATTAGATGCTCCGAGCGGCACTGCAATCACATTAGCACAAGATATTGTTGCGGCTATTGACCGTAAAAAATCGTGGCAATTGAATGATTTTACCTCAACCGACGAATTACAAATTGTTGCAAAACGTTTGGGCAGAGTGCCGGGAACGCATACGATAACGTATGATTCGGAAGTCGACAGTATAGAAATTTCTCACTGTGCCAAATCCCGAAAAGGTTTTGCCTTGGGTGTGGTTATTGCTGCGGAATTTATGAAAGGTAAAACTGGACTTTTCGGAATGAGTGATTTACTTGGGATCTAAGGAGGAAATACCGTAGAAGACGGGAAAACGGAGCATAACACTACACACACAACATATCTATCAAATATCCTACATACTGCAAATATCCCTCATTCTACAAACTTAATCCCCTCAAAAATATGAACATATTAAAAAAGATATTTACCAACAAATGGGTATTGTTTTCGCTTGTCTCGCTTTGTTATATTTTATGGGTGGTTTGGCTTGGTAACTATTGGTGGTTGCTGGGAGAAATTATTATTTTCGATTTATATATTACAAAAAAAGTTCCATGGGCGTTTTGGAAAATTTACAAACCCGAAAATAAATTCATGAAATGGATTATGGGCTGGGTAGATGCTATTATTTTTGCCGTGATTGCAGCCTCGTTCATTCGTTTATTTTTCTTTGAAGCCTATACTATTCCTACTTCGTCAATGGAAGGAACGTTACTTGTAGGTGATTTCTTATTTGTAAGTAAATATGAGTACGGACCGCGTCCGCAAATAACACCGATTTCCTTCCCTTTTGTGCACCATTCAATGCCGGGAAGCAATGGCATGACACGTTCGTTCAGTACAGCATGGCAACGTCCGTACAAGCGTATGGCGGGTTTGTCTACTGTTACAAACGATGATATTGTAGTTTTCAATTTTCCCGAAGGCGATACGGTAATTCTCACCCGCCAAAATCGTAGTTTTTATGAATTGAAACGAGAATTTCCGAATGCTATTTTACCACTCTTACCGAGAGATTATCAGCGATTTATGACATTGCAAGCACAATATGCCGACACTGACGCTTTGTTTTATGCTTATTTTGCCGACTCTATTGTGTATCGTCCGGTAGATAAACGTGAAAATTATATAAAACGCTGTATAGCCATTCCTGGCGATACGTTGGAACTGCGTAATGGCAGAGTATATGTGAACAATAAAGCACAACGACCCATTGAAACGCTGCAATTTCGCTACGATGTAATTACACGGGGCGGCATGAAAATTCGGCAGTCAATTATTGATGATTTAGGTATACGCGAATGTTGGTACAATAGAGAAGGCTATACTATGTTTCTAAATGACCGACAAGTTGAGGCTGTTAGAAAACTATCGGTGGTGACCGATGTTGTGAAACTTGAAATGCAAAAAGGGCAACGGGATACACGAATTTTTCCTCAAAGCTCAAATTTTGTGTGGAATAAAGATATTTTCGGTCCGCTTGTAATACCACAAAAAGGCAATACGGTAGCACTAAATATAGATAATTTACCTTTGTATCAGCGCATTATAGAAGTGTATGAAGGAAATTCACTGCGAGTGGACGGCTCGGATATTTACATAAACAACGAAAAAGCCGATAGCTACACGTTTGCAATGAATTATTACTGGATGATGGGCGACAACCGAGATAATTCGCAAGATTCGCGTTTTTGGGG
>JAISIO010000202.1 GCA_031262005.1 Bacteroidales bacterium | reverse complement strand
ACGTCCGAAAATTGCAGTAGCAGCCGACCACGCAGGGTTTTATATGAAAGAACTCGTTTTGCAACAACTTCTCAAAGAAGGCTATGAAGTAAAAGATTTTGGAACCTATTCCGACAGTGCTGTTGATTATCCCGACTTTGCACATGCCCTTGCACATGCCCTTGAGGACAATGAATATGATTACGGATTTTTATTTTGTGGTTCGGGCAATGGTGTGAATATGACCGCCAACAAACATAAAAACGTGCGTTCGGCTCTGTGCTGGGAGCGTGAAATAGCTCGTTTGGCGCGTGCGCATAACAATGCCAATGTGTGTGCCTTACCTGCGCGTTTTATTAGTGCCAACGAAATTTTGAGAATCGTAGATGTATTTTTGAATACTCCATTTGAAGGAGGGCGACACGCACAACGAGTAGCAAAAATTTGACGAATCGACGAATCGGTTAGTCAATTAATCATTTATAAAACTATGTCCAATAAATCACAATTCCAAAAAGCTGCCGCAGCAATAGCGTTCAACGAAAATCATCGCAAAACCATTCGCTTCAATATGGGAAAATATTATGCTGCGGTAAATGCAGGCAAAGCACGGTACAAAAATTTGGAAGCTGCCCGCAGCCGAACTGCGAATATAAAACGCCATACGCTGGAAAATCTAGCAGATTATTTACAGGAATTTGAGAAAAATTTCACAAACAATGGCGGCACCGTATTGTGGGCAAGCACCGATGCCGATGCGGTTCGCTTTATTTCACAAATTTTACAAGAAAACAATGTGAAATCAGTTGTGAAAAGCAAATCAATGACTACCGAAGAAATTGAGCTGAATCACGAATTGGGTAAAATTGGTATAGAATCGGTAGAAACGGATTTGGGTGAATACATAGTGCAATTGGCGGGAGAGAAACCCTATCACATAGTTACTCCGGCTATGCACAAATCGAAACACGATGTAGCAGAATTGTTTCATAAGTATTTTGATTTTCCACTTGATAGCACTGCTGAAGAAATGACTGCGCTTGCTCGTGAAAAATTACGTGAAAAGTATTTATCGGCAGGAGCCGGCATTACCGGTGCAAATTTTATTATTGCCGACAAAGGAGCAATTTGCGTTACCGAAAATGAAGGCAATGCAATTATGAGTACGGCATTTCCCGATATTCACATTGCCATTGCCGGTATCGAAAAAATAATTCCTTCGATGCGAGATTTGGCATTGTTCTGGCCCCACTTAGCACAGCACGGAACGGGACAAGCAATTTCTTCGTACAGTTCCATGTTCAGCGCAGCGCAAAAAGACGGCGAAACACACGGACCAAAAAAAATGTACGTGATTCTGCTCGACAATGGTCGCACGCAGTTATACAATAAAGAAAAATTTAATGTAGCACTTTCGTGCATTCGGTGCGGAGCGTGTTTGAATGCCTGTCCGATTTATAAAAATATTGGCGGATACACTTATAATACCACGTATCAAGGTCCAATTGGCACGGTTATCACACCGCATTTGAAAGATTTTAACTCATACGTTCATTTAAGTTCGGCTTGTTCGCTCTGTGGTGCTTGTTCAGCAGTGTGTCCGCAACGCATACCATTGCATGAACTGATACTCGAAAATCGTAAAGTGGCAGTAGCTCAAAAACTTACGCCGCCAATTGAACGAGCGGCAATGAAAGGTTTTGAATGTATAACCTCGAAAGGTCAAAGAATGGATTGTGTGAATGGAACTGTAAAAAACACCGCAATAGCGTTGTTTGCAAAGCACGCATGGGGTAAAAAACGAACAATGCCACGATTTGCAACGCAGTCATTCCGCAAGAGAAATCGAAAAAAGTAGCAGTGAGACTGATATGCTAATTATTGTTGGCGTATACCCCCAGCTTGAAATTCCTTCAAATACAAAGGTTCAAAGTAAGCGGTGTCTACAAATCGGTGTTCGGTGTATAATGCACAAGCAATATCGCCAACGGTTTTTGCTTGGGTGCTAACATTTTCTATATGGTGAATGTGTGAACTTTCGAGTAATTCGGCACATTTTGCAGCACCATCGCCGCCTATGTAATACTGATATTGCACTGAAAATTGCGTTTGCGTGCCAGTGTCTACTATGCACGCGTTTGTTGCTTGTATTTGTTCATTGTGCGCATTCCACTGTGCCGTGTACACTTCCATACGGCGAGCATCAATCATGGGGACGAATATGCTATGTGCAGGAATTTCGCATATAATCTTTTCTTTGATAGAAAGTGCCAAAGCTTGTAACGTATCAACAGCAATAAGTGGAATAGAAAGTGCAAAACACATTCCTTTGGCAAGCGAGGTGCCAATGCGCAAACCGGTATAGGAACCGGGACCTTTGCTGATTGCCACTGCTTTGAGATTTTGAATAGGAGTGTTGGTTTCTTTCAAAATTTCTTCAATCAAACAACCAAGTTGTTCGGAATGAGCATTTTCGGTAGTTGCACTTTTTTGAGCAATATACAGACCATCACAGCTATGAATTGCTACCGAACAGTGGCTTGTAGATGTTTCTATGCTCAGAATAGCCATCAGAAAAAAGGATTGGTTTCTCGTTCGTTTTTGATAGTGGTTGTTGGTCCGTGTCCACAGTATACAATGGTTTCGTCGGGCAGGCTGAGAAGTTTTTTTGTAATTCCTTCTATCAATACAGTGTGATTACCGCCGGGCATATCGGAACGTCCCACACTATTTGCAAAAAGCACATCGCCCGAGAACAACACACCATTCTTAGCAGAATAAAAACACAATCCGCCAGGCGAATGCCCGGGAACATACAGTGCCTGTAATGCAATTTCTCCGATAGAAATTATATCGCCATCATTCACATAATGAGTGATTTGTGGCGGTTGTTCCATATTTATTCCAAAACGCAAACTTTGATTGAGTGCTTCGGTAATAAAAATATCTTCATTTTGGTGTGCACAAATTTTTGCCTGCGGAAATTCTTGCGAAACAAAACGTGCGCCAAAAGCATGGTCTAAATGACAATGGGTAAAAAGAATACAATCGACAATCAGATTATTGTCGGTAATATACTGTTTTAGCTCTTGTTTTTCTTGCTCAAAAAAACAACCAGGGTCAATCACCGCACATTTTTGAGTATTTTCATCACTCACTACGTAGGTGTTTTCTCCGAAATGATTGAATACGAAGGTTTTGATTTTCATTGGAACATACAAATAAGGAAATCGCCAATGTATCTTGTTATAGTAGAATTTACGCTTTGCGTAGAGCAGTCAATTTTTCTAATATATTGAGCATTTTTTGATAATATGTTTCTTTTATTGCAGTGTAAAATGCTTTGTAAGAAACGTTTGTATCTTCTTTGCGAGCTACGTATGCAGCATCAAATTCTGTGATAGCATCGTTTATCAACTCTTCAACTTGTGCACAATTTTTTTCGTTGCATTCGCAGGTAAATACACATTCTTCGATTACTAAATCTAAAATCAAAGAAATTTCTTTTTTGAATTGTCTTCTGTTTGCCATAATGTTCTATTTATGATTTGTATAAAATAATTTTAATCGTTCTTCCAACAGTTCTATTTGTCTGTCGGTAATTTGCGAAGTGCAGGCGCGCAAACCATCACTGCGTTTGCTGCC
>JAISIO010000153.1 GCA_031262005.1 Bacteroidales bacterium | reverse complement strand
CTATACCACTGGGACCAACCGGCATAGGCATCTACGGTTTCCGTGGTTTGCTGGGGCAACGCTATGTGGCGAGTAAAACCGAAGCAGGCTTGGCGGACGATGGTAGTTGGTACGAATATTACAAAGCAAAAGTAAGCCCCGACTACTGCGAAGGCATACAGGTAAGCAAATTTGCACAACAGGAACAAGGTTTTTCGGTAGGAGCAGGGGTTTCGCTTGCTACGGCTTTTGACGGCGGAAAAGTGTTTTCGGCAAAAGTATTTGTGTTGCTTTCGCTGCCCGATGTGCTGCTTATACAGGGGCAGGGGGCTATTCTAAAAGAACGAGTAGGTTTGGACACCACCACCGATCCGCCGTTTTCGGCAATGATAGCCATTTCGAGCGATTCCATAGAATCGGCATTCGGAGCTAACCTCAATCTACCCGAGAGCGGGAAAATAGCCAAAGTGAGCGGCGCAATTGAAATGGGCTTTTTCTTTGCCAATTCGGGAGCGTGGTATGTCAATTTGGGGCGCAATCTGCCCGAAGAAAAACGCATACGGGTAGAACTTTTTACGCTCTTCAATGCGTATTTTTACTTAATGCTCAACAAGCAGGGCATAGCGGCAGGAGCAGGATCGCACTGGGAGTTTAGTAAAAAACTCGGACCGCTTAGTGTTTCGGCATTTGCCTATTTAGATGTAACCGGCAAAATTGCGTTCAAACCGGTGCAAATAGGCGGAAGCATTGCGCTGAGTGCAGGCGCATCGTTGGGCATTTGGCGGCTCCGTTTAGGTATGGAAGTGTCAGCCTTCCTTGCTGCCGAAGCACCCAAGCCCTTTATTATAACCGGAGCACTTTCGTTCCAACTCGATTTACCGCGCCCTATACGCAAACTGGGCGGACCTTATTCGCTTGACTTTACGTGGAGTTTCGACAAAGAGAGAGACCTAAGCCCCATAGATTTACTGGATACCAATAAAGCCGTGCGGGCAGTGCATCAACTCACAGGCGAAACCTATCCGCTGTACTACAGCACTTCGGGCAACGAAGCAAGCAACATGACACCATTTGTAATTCCGGTAGATAGTTTTATCGATATAGAATTTTTGAAAGCCATGGGAATACAAAATACTCTAGGATTGAAAAAATTCGGTGTAATATGGCAAGGTTCTCACTATACGGAATTGGTGCCGCCGCAAAAAGGCAAATCGCAACAAGTGCGCCACGAATTCCGCTTGGAAGATATAGTCATAGAATATAAAAACGGTAATAGCTGGGAACTGTACGATATGTATCAAGGCATTCGCCCAGCATCTACCGACGAAACGGAAATAGACTTCCCTGAAAACACAGAAAATATGCTCTGTGGCTACTGGCAATGCGACACCAAGGATAAACATCAAAAATTACGAATTTTTGCCCAATCGCCCCTTTCGTATCTTACCCATTTTACGAGCGGATTGCCTGTATTGCCCGAAGATTTGGGCTATCAGCAAGGATTCCTGTTCTGCGAAGGGCAATTGCGCCCCAAAACCTGTGTAACCTTCCCCAAGAAAGGGCAATTGTTCCGTGCCGGAGAGTACACCGAACGCCAACGAGTGCTCGTGCGACTGCTTTCGAGCCATGGCGTAGTAACTCCTCGTGCTAATTCCTTCGGCTTGCAAAATGCTTTGAATTTTAAAGGGAAAGCAGAATTTTTCTTTGACCAACCGCAGGCAAAAGTTATATTGAAACTCTCGTCGTATGCTCAAGAACTGCGAGTGTCGTACTGGTGTCGCAAGCAGGTGAGCAACGCAGGATTTGCCAACCTGCCGGTGTATGAAACCATACACATAACAGAGACTATAATTACACCAGCTACAGACGGCAATGTTCACACACTTGTGTATTCGCAGAGCGATTATAGCAATGCAGCGGTAGAATTTATAACCATAGAATCTATAGGCGGCGATATTGACAGCAGCAATGTACTTACCGAAGAACCGGAATTACTTGTGCAGGAAAATTCCGGTACCTTACTATTGGAAGACGCACAGGAGCACGTGGGTGCAACACAATTATTTTCTATTTGCACACTCACCGTGACGGATTACAATTACAATCTATCGACAAAAACACAGACAGAAGTAGATGAAACCGTGCACGCCATGCGTGAAAATTTTACAACACACTGTAATCCTATTTGGCGTCCGAATACACTTTTTAGAATAAAAATAGCAACTTACGATGCTTTGCCCGAAGAAACGGTGAATGAGGAAGAGTATAGAAAAAATCATTATTTCTTTTTCAAAACGGCAGGTACGTTGGGGCATTTTCATGAGCACAACCAACAGTATCAATCATTGCAGGCACTGGGGCGTGAAGATCAATTCAAATTGGCAAGCTTGAAACCCTACATTGACTATAGCCGTTCGTATCCCAATGCCGACGGCAGGCTTACGAACGCCAAACCGCTGTTTTATAACAATCCCAAACTATTGATGTTCTACACCGAAAACAGCATTTACGCCATGTACAACGGTTTTGCTCCCTACGGAAATCAAAGCACAATACATTCCACATTGAATGTGCTGATAAAAAGCCCAACCGAAATCATTAACACCGATCCCGAAAATCCGACAGCCGCTATACCAAGCTATAATAGTTGGAAGAAAAACCCCGATGCAATTATGACACCCGAAGTGCGTATGCTTAACAATGTGGCTAACGGCGGAGCTAATTGTGCCGGTTTTAATGAATTTACGCCACTTTCGGTAATGCAGGAAATTGTAATAGGCACTTTGCGCCCCGACACCTTGTACACGGCGATTTTCAATGCCGAATATAGCACGCAAAGCAACACCGTGCCGAATAAAACACAGGTACATTCGTATGTGTTCAAAACATCGCAGTATGCCGATTTTACGGCTCAGGTGCAAAGCTGCTGCTTGCGAGACGATGCGGGTAACGAAGTGCGCAAGGCAGTGTTTACGCTCGAAAAAGAATTTGATGCAAACACTATTGCTCAAGCAATTGCGCTACTCAGCGGCAACCTGCCGCAAACCGACCCGCTTGTGAATGCCTATGTGCATGACTTCAACCGTTTGACCGATGGAATTTTGCAATTGGGAGCATTGCCGCCGGCTACAAGTACCGATTTTACTATTGTAAAAAATAGCTCTACGAATACTATTGTGGGTATCATTGTTCGTAACCCCGAACCGTTTAACGACCCTAAAATACCCGCTGCCGATTTGAGTAATACAATAGGTTTGCAGCTCGGCGGAACGAGTAATTACACGGTGATTTTTTCGGCAGACAATACGCAGGCATTTATAAGCAATGCAGCCGTGAATGTTCCAAGCGGTACGGCGCAGTTTACATTTAACTATAAACAATATAATATGACCACGAAAACCTATACTGTTTTAGCCACAGAAAACGTGGAAATTGAAATCTAAGCGAGAAACCCAACAAGGGGATTACATTACTGAATAATCGAATAACTGAATAACTGAATAATCGACCAACCATTAACCACTAATCACTATTCACTATTCTCTAATCACTACACTCTACACCCTAAAATTAATAGCGTTCTCTGCGTGAAACAACTTTGCGTAATCTGCGTGAAAAATAGTCCGCAGATTACGCAGAAAATTAATAAAACACTATAATACAAGGAAATAACAATTAAATCATTACGATTATGGCAACAATAGCAACACACAACCTACAAACACAATCCCCCTATTTATATCTGCAAGGAGCCGGTTCCAACGGGAGCGATGGTTCGGCACAGGGCATTCATTTACGCTGGGATTTTTTAGGCACACTTGCCGAAAATCATATTCCCAAAGGAAATCTTGCCGCTCCGGGAAGCGAATATTACACCTCGGCAGGTTTTAATAAGGCTCACGATTTTGTGAAACTCTATCGCACACGCTATAATCATAATTTTCCGGTAATTATAGATTTTACCGCAATGGCACCCACGTCTATCAACGATAGTACCTGCACGTGGCGGTACGACAATGTAGTGCCCATTCCGCAGTTGCCAAGCAATACGTGTAATGTGCTTATTCGATTTTACAATAAAACGGTGTACAAAAACCTGAAATTGCAGTACAATCCGGCAAGCGACCACGTGAATTTTTTAAAACACTACACCGACATTATCGAAGTGGAAGTGGAAGGACGCTTACTGTTTTCGGCATACGTGCAAATGCAAAGAATAGACGATGCGCGCAATTCCATAACTTGCATAGAATCAATATCGATAACTCATGATGACACACCGGAGCTGTTTATTTCGAGCAGGAAGAAATACCAGTCCGGTGCATCATATTTGCAAAAAGAAGATTTAGATCTTCTGTTGCAGGAAAACGATGGCTATTTGGCGTTGAATGACGAGAATAGCGGTAACGGAAAAATTATGGCAGAAAATATTCGGTATATTCGTTTCCAAGGCGATAATAGCTTTCCTACCATGCTGTGGTTAGAAACCTACCACGATTTTATGCTCGGCAAAAACAGACTTTCGGAGTGGCAACCGCTGAGCGAACTTTCGCTTTCGGTAGATACTGCGGAAGTGTTCAATCGCTTGGATAATAGTAGTTATTCCATAGATGGTCGCTGGGCAAAGTATACAAACGGCGCAACCGTGAATGTAGACAATTACAAAGCTCGTTGGTACGACAATTCCGACGAAGGTTTGCGCAGAGGTGTTATAGAGTATTTACAACGAAGTAAAGATGCAGGTAATTTATCTGCCGGAACACAGCCGCAGGCTGCCGAAAATGAATTTTCCGAGGAATGTAAAATCAGTTATTTGGCATTGTTGAAATTGGTGGCGTTCGATTTTCACATAGCGCGTATGTTGGGTTTTGGCTATATTGATACCACTATAAGTAATGCTGCCGACAAATATATGTATATTGCCGTGTACCACACCGAAGCCGCACTTGATACCTTGCCGGCGGAATTGCGAACGCATACCTGCATGACGTTGCCTGTGGGGAAAAATGATAACAAACTGCCGGTAGCTCCTGATTTTTACAACATTCTGTATAGTTTGCGAATGAACAACCAAACAGAAATTCCGATTGATTTTGTCGATAAAAAAGGATATAACAAATACCACAATAGTAGGGCAGTGGGGTTGTATGTAAAACCCTGTACTTCGGTACGAAAAATGGGTGGTTTTTTTGTCCCCGATAAAGAATTTAGTTATGTGGACAACACCGAACCAGTATTTTTCGGCATAGCCTACAAAGAAAGTGGCGCAAGCAATTGGCAAAAACCGGAAATAAATCACGACTCCGAATTTCAAGACCATGAAGGATTTGCTGAAACGGTTGCTGTTATTCGTCCCGCTACGGAAAGTAATCGCATTTTTACTCATTTTGAAACACAGGAAGGGGTACACGAGTATGCAATATATGGCATAAATTGGTTTTCGCGCGTTTCGCCGTTAAGTAGCGTGTTGCAGACCGATGAAACTGTTTTTCCAATACGAAATACGCTCGTTCCGCCGTTGAATGTGGGCGTTCAGTTAATCCAAAAAGAAGATACGTTGCTTTTTACCACAGAAGCCGAACAACTCAAATTACAAAACCTGACCTCTGCCGATAAAACCTTGCTACGCTTGACTTTTGAGTGGAACGATATACACAATTCCAATTATTGGTATGGCAAAGAAGCCGAATTTTTCTTTCGTACCAATGCCTTGTGTGTGCTCAAAGGTTCTGTGAAATCGGTAGCAGATAAGGGCGAAGGTGAGTTTGAAATACGAACTGCTGCCTACACTGCTATGAGCGTGCCGCAAACTACTATGCCGCTTGTTCCTGAGGGCAAAGAACATTGTTTTATCGGTAGTTTTCTTACCGTGGACGATATGCAATATCAGGTACAAAGCGTGCAGCAATCTACCGTTGCAGGCGAAGGCAGTATTTTTACCGTAAAAGCACCCGAAAATAGAACGGTAATAGAACCCGATAATAATACTCAACAAGCGGTGAATGCCGGTAAAGCACCCCAAATAGGCAGTACTTTTGCAATAGCCGAAAATGCTTCGCTGGCAGAAAATTGGGAAACACCGCTCTCGCAAAAAGTTACATTGAAACACTTAAGCGATTACACGGAAGAATATATTGACAGAGAAGGAACAGTTACCCCAATTCATATAGGTGGTGTGTATCAAAAAGCTACTATTACGGAATTATTAGATATTGATAATGCAGGCGAAGAAATCCCAAATTCTCGCACCGGTATGTATCGTATAGTTTTTACTGATTTTGCACTTGCGCCGCATGGTGCCCACAATGTGGAATGGTACAAAGGAACAGTGCGCATACAAGTTGCCTTGCCGGAAAACAAAACCGAAATGCGAACATTGGAAGTGTGGACTATAGAAAGCACATCGCCGGAGTTGAAACTTATTGCACGAGATGCTACGTTTGCTGTTGATGCAAATTATCAGCCACAAGAAGGCTACACACCCATTTCAACGGGTGCACAGAAAGATGTCAATTATCATCCGGGCTATCGGGTGTATTTTACGCACGAAACAGGATTTAATCAACAGACGTTATTGCCGGTACGAGGTGGCAATAGTAAGCAAAGTCTCATAGCCTGCCGTTCTACCGATGAGGTGAAAGGGCAAAAAATAGCTTCACCACTTTCTACTCCTGCAGTTATTGTAGCACGTGAAATAATAGAACCGGTAGCTCCCGAATTGCCCACAGGAGGATTGTTTGCCACTCGTCCTAACTTTTACGGAAAATCAACCTATACCTTCGATACGGAAGTGAATACCGCAGATGGTAGAGCACCATACGCATTGGTATTTTATCGTGCCAATGAACAAATTATTTTAGATGCCTTGTATAAACATGAAACTGTTCTACAAATTAAACAAGAGTTGGCGCAGATAGAAAACGACCTGTTTTTAACCGACCGTTGGAACAGTTTGCTACAACTGGAAACAGATGATTCGGGACAGTTTGTGGAATGGAATGGCTATCGTTTCCCCAATCCCGATTTGGAATCGGCATTTTCTGCCTCAAAAAATCCTGCTACGTATATTGAAACCATACAATCGGCTATCGACAAAGTGTTTTTACCACTCACGGAACAGCCTGTGGTCTATGCTTACGTAAAAAGCGGTTACCAAACGTCGGACAGAAAACCTACGATAAAAGATTCCAACGGAGACTTGATTGTTCCCGGAAGCCCCAATTACGATGGAGTGCCTATGGCGGTAAAATATCAAAACGCAGAAAAATCAATAGTGCGTTTTACCGACTACACCTTAGACGGAGCTTCAAATTCTATCTTCTTTTACTATGTTCGAGAAATGAACAATATGCTCGCTATGAGTAGCCGAAGCCCAATATTGGGACCTATACAGCTCATAAATACAGCACCGCCCAAATCACCCGAAATTAAAGGTTTTTACGCTCGCACTCAAGATAGCATTACGGGTGATACGCCTGCCGTGTTGTTTGAAATTAATGATTATGCAGAATCTGATGGTATTACAAAATACATGATATACAGAGCATTCGATGCTGTGAATGCCAAAAATATTCAAACAATGCAATTGGCAGCTACCATACAGAGCAGTGATGAACTGATAGACGATTTTTCTGATTTGGATTTCTATCCTTTCGGCGAAGTGTTGTATTACCGACTTGTAGGAGTGCGAACGGTAAACACCGGAGTGATTGATGCTATCAATGGAATATACGACACCGAAGATGTGCTATCCTACCCAAGTCCACTTATTCTTACCAATATTGTTGATGTTACCAATCCGCCTGCGCCTGTACTGACCTACACTGCCGATGAACAGAACAATATGTTGGAACAAGTTGTAATAACGTGGGATACAGCCACACATAACGGCATATACCGTTTATATCAAATGAACAATGCCGGTAATTGGGTGGAATTATATCAAGAAAATCTGAAAAATGCTTCGCACTATGAATTTACCGATAGTTTGCCAAAAATTGACGACGATGGCGAACCGATATATTACCGTTTTAAGGTGGTGGTGGAAAATACTGCAGGATTGCTTAGCTTGGAGGAGAATGTGCTGCAGGTATGAATAACTGGCTAATCGGCTAATCGAATAATTGAATAATCAAATCAACAAATAACCATTAACCATTAATCATTAATCATTAACCACTAACCACTAAAAAACATGAAACTAAGCAACAAAGGACTTGACCTAATCAAGCAATTCGAGGGCTGCGAACTGAAAGCCTACATCTGCCCGGCAGGAGTGCTCACCATTGGCTACGGACACACCGGAAGCGATGTAAAACAAAGCATGGTAATAACCGAATCACAGGCAACGGAAGTGCTCCGTAAAGATGTCGCCAAATTCGAGACCGGTGTAAGCACTATTACCTCCGGAACAGATCTCAACCAAAACCAATTCGATGCGTTGGTATCATTTGCATTTAATAGCGGTTTAAATGCCCTTAAAAGCAGCACGCTGCTTCGTAAAGTAATGGCAAAACCAAGCGACAAAACCATTGCCTTAGAGTTTGCTCGATGGAATAAATCCGGCGGAAAAATTCTGCCCTGTCTAACCACCCGCCGCTACGCTGAAAGCAAGCTATATTTCAGCTAACCATCAACCACTATTTTCTATTCTCTAATCACTACACTCTAACCATTAACCATTAACCATTAACCATTAACCAGCGGTTGCTACGAAAATCACACATCTCATGTCTTGTATCTCATATTAATTCATTACTTTTGTGCAATGAATAAAAACAAAAAATATGAATACCATTACAATCTGTCCTCAATGTCAATCTGAAAATATTTATTTCGACGGA
>JAISIO010000058.1 GCA_031262005.1 Bacteroidales bacterium | reverse complement strand
ATTATTACCACCTCATGCACCAAAGACGACCTAAATTTTGGTCACGATTACTTAAATAAATCCGATTTTGTACAAGCATTCATCGACAGTTCTACAGTAGTAAGTACAACTACGGTACTCGACGACAGCTTGCGTTCCTCATACATTATGTATATGCTGGGACAGACCTCCGTTTCCGGATTTTCTACGCAATCGAAAGCCGAATTTATGAGCCGTTTTTACTTTGAAGATCTTTCGGTTGATTTGAGCAATAAAGCTACACAACTCCAGTCGATTACGCTGGAATTAATACCAAAGCCCCAATTCTTAGGTGATAGCGTGCCTAAGCAAAAAATTGAAGTACGACAACTTACGCAAGAGCTAACGCGAGAAATGGTACAAACGTACTACAACAAAGGCATTCGACCCGCTAATATTCTATCAAATGTTCTTGGCACAGTAGAATTTGAAGCTCGTCCGAGCGATACCATCGCAACAATTAAATTCCCATTTCCCGATGCAAGTGCAAAAACGTTATTCAACAATATTCAGCAATTGTATAGCCAAGATAGTTCGACGTTTTACAACGATTCTGTGCTCAACAGCGTTTTCAAAGGCTTACACATAAAACCTTTGGAAGGAAATGCAATTATGAATTACAGCATACGAATAGCAATTGTAACAGACAAAGATACTGTTAGTCTTCTTCCAACAGTTAATGCCTATAATCAAACAACCGCCCAAAGTGGTGCGGCACTTGCTCAAAAAGAACTTGATTTATATGTACAAGTGCTCACCATGTTTGAACACACATATATTGACGAAATTCAAACACAACTCAACAAACCAAACGATATTTCGTACGTTTCGGGATTAATGGGGCTGAAAACACAACTAACATTTGAGGATTTTAATCGTTGGAAAGATAGTCTTGTGGTGTTTAATTCTGTATTGTTACAAGTGCCTATTATTGAGCAAATCAATAGAAACAACGAAGTGGAAATGCCAAACAAATCATTGCGCTTGAATATTTTCGATGCCGAACGCAATTTGATAACTCCAAGTCCTGTTACTCCGGCAACCGCTGATAGTGTTACATATACCTTTGATATTACTCGTTTTATGAGCGTGCTTCGCAAAAACGATACTCAGGCAAGCGATTACTCATTTGAAATTGTAATGCCCGATAATAATAGATATGGCAATGCGTTTAAAATAGATGCGCTTAATAATAAAATAAAACTAATACTACGATACTCTCGATAAGCTATGTGTGGAATAGTAGGATATATAGGGACAAAAGAAGCGTTCCCAATCATTATAAATGGATTAAAACGCTTAGAATACAGGGGATATGATTCTGCCGGCGTTGCACTTGTGCAAAAAGAAATAGTAGAGTACAAAAAACAAGGTAAAGTTTCTGATTTAGAGGATTTTTCTTGCAAAAAATGTACTGCCGGAACTATTGGGATTGGACATACTCGCTGGGCTACGCACGGCGAACCAAATGATGTAAATGCCCATCCACACACTTCCATGAACAAAAAATTCACAATTATTCACAATGGCATTATTGAAAATTATTGCCAATTGAGTGTAATATTAACCGCAGAAGGATATTCGTTCAAAAGCGAAACCGACACCGAAATTCTTGCTAATTTCATAGAATACATTTACTTAAAAGAACAAGTATCTGCCGAACAAGCAGTGCGCATGGCACTAAGTCAGGTAGAAGGAGCTTACGGATTATTGGTTTTATGTGCCGATGAATTAGATAAAATTATAGCCGCTCGCAACGGTAGTCCGTTAGTAATTGGAGTGGGTAATAACGAATATTTTTTAGCTTCGGATGCTACTCCTATTATAGAATACACCAATCGTATAATTTACCTGAATGATAAGGAAATAGCTGTGCTTACAAACAATGAACTTTCGCTGAAAAACATTTCCAATGACTCACTCACGCCTATTATTCAAGATTTGGAACTCGATATAGAAAGTATTGAAAAAGCAGGTTTTGAGCATTTTATGCTGAAAGAAATTTTTGAACAGCCGAAATCCATAAACGATACATTTAGAGGGCGAGCGTCAAAAAATCCGCCGGAAGTATATTTGGGAGGCTTATACAATGTAATGGACAAATTGGATAACGCCGAACGAATACTCATTGTGGCTTGCGGAACATCGTGGCACGCAGGTTTGGTGGGCGAATACGCTATTGAGGAATTTGCCCGCATACCGGTTGAGGTAGAATATGCATCAGAATTTCGCTATCGTAACCCAATTATTCATGCTTCGGACGTGGTAATTGCAATCAGTCAAAGTGGCGAAACTGCCGATACGCTGGCTGCTGTTCGTTTGGCAAAAGAATCGGGAGCTACCGTGCTTGGCATTTGCAATGTAGTGGGTTCCAGCATCACTCGCGAAACCGATGCAGGGGTATATACACACGCAGGTCCTGAAATTGGTGTTGCCTCAACCAAAGCATTTACTGCGCAAGTAACAGTACTCACTATGATGGCACTGCTTTTGGGTAAACGCCGCAAAACGCTCAGCTCCAAAATGTACAAGCAATTAATAACGGAACTCTATGAAGTGCCTGCGTATATCGAAGAAATTTTAGAGGATAACGATAAATATTTTGAGGTTGCAAAACTCTATCAAAATACACGCAATTGCATTTACCTCGGACGAGGAATTTTGTTCCCCGTAGCTTTGGAAGGCGCATTGAAATTGAAAGAAATTTCCTACATTCATGCCGAGGGCTACCCTGCTGCTGAAATGAAACACGGACCTATTGCGCTCATTGACGAAAATATGCCGGTGATAATAATTGCCACAAAAGACAAATCGTACGAAAAAATTGTGAGCAATATTCAAGAAGTGAAAGCACGCAAAGGTAAAATTATAGCAATTGTAACTAAAGGCGATACGGTGATTGCACAACTCGCCGACCACGTGTTTGAAGTGCCCGAAACTAATTCATTTATAGCTCCGCTTACTACGGTTGTTCCGTTGCAGTTACTTTCGTATCACAGCGCAGTGTTGCGAGGCTGCAATGTAGACCAACCGCGAAATTTGGCAAAATCGGTTACAGTTGAATAATGGTTAATGGTTAATGATTAACCATTAACCATTATTCACTAAGCATTAAAAAAATGAAAATCCTCATATTTCGACTCAGTGCCATAGGCGATATAGTGCTCACTACGGCTCTTTTACGCAATGTGCGGAAGACTTTTCCCGATGCGCAGATAGATTTTGTGGTAAAAAAACAATTTGCATCGTTGCTCGATAGTATACCATACGTTTCCAACGTATACGAATTTGATTCAAAGAAAGGATTGAAAGGGTTGTTTGCGTTACGCAAAACCTTAGCCGCTTGCAAATACGACGTATTGCTCGATATTCATAAAAATTGGCGAAGTTGGTTTGTTACTTCGTCCATTCACGGCAAACGCTATGCGTATAAAAAAATGGTGTTCAAACGTTCGCTGCTTGTGAAATTTAAAATAGATTGGTACAAACCGCCGCGTCCGGTTTATTTACGATTTTTAGACGCTGCACAGGCACTTGGAGTGGGCAATGACGGCGAAAAAACTTCGCTCGTAGTTCCTCATGAAGCACGTGAATTTGTTGCAAATCTGTTGAATGCAGGCGGAATACCCGCCGACGGGAAATATATTATAGTGTGTCCGGGAGCGAGTTTTAGCAATAAACAATATCCGGTGGAATTACTCACTCAGGTTGTACGCCAACTTTTGCAGCAATCATACTCTATTGTATTGCTCGGTGGCAGCAAAGAGGAAACTTTGTGCGCAGACATTGAACAACAAGCTCATTCTCAAAACATTGTAAACCTTGCTGGAAAATGCAATTTAACCCAATCGGCAGCGGTGGTAGCAGGCGCACAACTCACCATAGCTAACGATACGGGAATGCTGCACATATCCGAAGCCTGCGGTGTGCCGGTTGTAGGTCTGTATGGTCC
>JAISIO010000026.1 GCA_031262005.1 Bacteroidales bacterium | reverse complement strand
GCAAACGGATAACTCTGTTTTACAATAAGCCATAAAAATGTAACATTAAACTGCAAACGGAAAAATTGTGCTTTCCGATAAACAAACCAAAACGCTATGAGGCAGGTCAATATATATGAAATTGTTTGCGCATACACAAACCATTCTATGCTAAATTGCTCCCTGTGAAACAGTAATAAATATCCACACAAACCTATCAGCAGCAAGCGATCGACAACAGAAATAATGCTATCGGTTTTAAAATATTGAAGCCCCGAAATATTGGAACGCAAATACAATATGAATGAGAGCAGAAATTGATTGAACAACAAAAATGCAAACAACAACCAGCGTTGCGCATCGAAATTGAGCAATAAACCGATAATGCCGCCGATAATACCATACACCACAGCGAGTAATAATTTAAGCATTACCATGTTGGAAAAATATTTACTCAACAAATGATTGTGTCGGGCAATATTACGGTTGTTGAAATTGGTAATACCCATATCCAGAAAAATATTCAGAATTATGGACAAACTGAATAATGCCGCGTAGATACCATAATCGTGAGCACCCACAGTATTTTGCACCGAACGGTCGATTCCAAAAATCCAAAATGGCTTTACCAAAAGATTGAGAAAAACGAGAAGAATTAGATTTATTATAAATGTTCGTTTCATAAAAGCCTCTTCTAAAAAAATTCCAATCAATCAAAGCGTTTAATGCTCTTCTAAACATTTTTATCAATCACTTTTTGGTTGTTTTCAACACTTTCTTCAAGCACTTTGTGTTACAAACATACTCTTTTTTCAAGCACCTTGTGTTATAAAAGTACATTTTTTCACGATGAAACGTAGAATATTGCATTTTTCCACACACTTCTTTGGGCATCTTAAATTTCAAACAATCCATGTTTAACAGCAAAAATAACCAATCCCGCCGTATTCCGCGTATTTGTTTTGAGCAAAAGATTTTCCCTATGTTTGTCCACCGTGCGTTTACTTATGAACAGCAAATCGGCTATTTCGGCATTTGAATAACCTTTACAAATGTTGTATAGAATTTCAATTTCGCGTTCAGTAAGTTCGCTTTGCGGTGTTTTCTCGTTTTTTTTCTTATTCATGTTGCTAATAATAGCTTCAAGAATTTCGGGCGAGAAATAATTATTTCCTTCATATACTTCGGTAATAGCGCGTTGCACATCGTCGAAATTAGAATTTTTGAGCAAAAAACCTCGTGCGCCAGCATCAATCATACGAGTGTAATACTGCTCGTAACCATACATTGAAAGCGCAATTATTTTCAGGTCAGGATTTTGTTCAATTGCCATTTTGGTAGCTTCCACGCCATCCATTACGGGCATTTCTATATCCATAAGCACAATATCAACATCATTTTTTTGAATAAACGCAAGAAATTCCGCACCATTTTCCGATTCGCTTATGCGCGATACAAACGTACAGCGTGAAAGCAAAAATTTTAAACCTTCGCGAAATAGCGAATGGTCGTCAACTATGTGTATATGAATATGTTCCATTATGAATTTCAGATTATTCTTTGTTTATTGAGTCGGTAAATTATCAATAATAATACGAACTCTAATACCTTTATTTTTATGCGATTCAAAGTCTATTGTGCCATGAATTGATTTTATGCGCGATTGCATATTTGAAATCCCCATACTTGTATAGTGTTGTGTGTCAATTTGAAACCCAATACCATCGTCGGTATAATCAATAGTCAGCCGTTGATTGTCGTAGCGTATAACAATAGCTATTTGCTGCGCTTGTGCGTGGCGAATGGTGTTTGAAATCAACTCGCACACTACCCGGTAAAGCACTGTTTCGATGCTGCTTTCAAAACGGAATTTCGGTATATTTGATTGAAAATCAATAGACAACGTTTTATTATATCGTAACGTATCAATAAAATTTCGGAGAGCTTTTTCCAAACCGAAATTGGTAAGAATATGCGGACTGAGTTTATTTGAAATTTCTTTGAGCGTAATAATTGCCTCGTCTATCACGAAATTAGTTTTCTGTATAATCTCTTTATTTTCAGAATTTTCAACCGATTGATTAAGAGCCGAAAGTATCATTTTGATAGAAGAAAGCACCGGACCCAAACCATCGTGCAATTCTTTGGCAAATCGCAGACGTTCATGCTCTTCGGTACGTATGATTGCGGCAAATAGTTGGCTTTCATTTTTTTTACGAATATCGTCTATACGTTGTTGCAAGTCGAAAATTTTACGAATAAAAAATGAACCTATACACGTTAAAAGAGCAATGACAACCGAAAGCGAAATTGATGTAATTGACTGTGCCTCAACACTTTCATTAGAAATACTATAAAACAAATCGAAGGTACTGCGTAGTGCTATGAGCAAAAATGCAATAGAAATAAGTATCCACGAGGCATTGAATTTTGTGCGTTTTATCAAACTGAACGCAAAAAACGCCGCAATGCATTGCAAAATAATTGATATACTACGAAGGATTATATAAAACATACAACAAAGGTAATCAATTACAGATTACATACGCATTATGAGTTGAAAAATGTAGGGCAAAAGGGAAATTTAGGAATTAGCCCGATAGGGCTGAATATGAATAACCGTATGCAAGTGCAACGCAGCCTACGGACAGAGTATCAAATCTACACCTCAACCCCGAAGTGGGTTGAACGGCATTGAATGTTCAACTCCTCGGATACTGTGCGGACTCCCTATAAAAAATATGCTATATAACCCTACCACTCTGTGTTAGAATTTCGGCACAAAAATAATACAGCCAATCACAGCAGCGGCAATTGCACTCATCAATACTGCAGCGGCTGCTATATCTTTCACTTTTTTTATGTCTGCATTTTTTTCTTTGCACACCACATTTGCAAGAGTTTCTATTGCCGAATTAAAAAATTCCGCTGTAAACACCGTCCCAATGGCAATTGTTACACAAATCCATTCCCACGCCTGCAAATTGAAACACAACCCTGCGGCAATAACAGCAATAGCTGCAACTATATGAATACGCATATTGCATTCGTGCTTTACCACTGGCACAATGCCTTGAAAGGCATACGAAAAACTCGCAATGCGTGATTGTATAAAATGCTTTATTTTATTCATACGAAACCATATAATGTAATCCAATGCTTTTTTTACGAGCATTGGCAGCCTTTATAACCAAATAACCAACTTGAATCAAATTGCGCAATTCGCACAATCGCGGCGAAAGTTTCGACTGTTTGTACAATTCTTCGGTTTCCATATAAATTGTCCACAAACGGTTAAATGCACGTTTTAAGCGCATTTCGCTCCGTACAATTCCCACATAATGACTCAGTATTTGCTGCACTTCTTTCACGCTTTGCGTTATCAAAATCATTTCCTCCGGTCGTGTTGTACCTTTATCGTCCCAGTCGGGAATGTTTTGGGCAAATTCAATGGTTTGAATTTTCTGTTGGGCGTGTTTTGCCGCAAAATCGGCATAAGCCAACGCTTCAAGCAACGAATTGGAAGCCAAACGATTAGCTCCGTGCAATCCAGTACAACTCACCTCACCGGCGGCGTATAAATGGTGTATGCTTGTTTGCGCATCTAAATTTACTTTTACACCTCCGCAAAAATAATGGGCGGCAGGTGTTATGGGTATCATTTGTTGTGAAATATCAATGCTCACACTCAAACATTTGTTGTAAATTGTAGGAAAGTGCCCCAACAAGGTTTCTTTACTCAAATGACGGCAATCCAAATACACATAATCGCTTCCGTGAATCTTCATTTCACTGTCAATGGCTCGGGCTACAATATCGCGAGGCGCAAGGCTACCGCGTTCATCATATTTATACATAAACTCGTTACCCGAAGTATCTTTCAAAATTCCACCTGCACCACGCATGGCTTCAGATATCAAAAATGACGGTTGTTCTTTAGGATTATACAGTGCCGTAGGGTGAAACTGTACAAATTCCATATTATCCAAAATTCCTTTTGCTCGGTACACCATAGCAATTCCATCACCGGTAGCCACCGCAGGATTAGTGGTATTGGAATAAATATGACCGGCTCCACCTGTTGCCAACATGGTAATTTTCGATAAAATAGTAATAATAGAATTGTTCTGCGTATCAAGTGCATACACGCCATAACACTCTATATCGGTCAAATGACGTTTAACTAATTTACCCAAATGATGCTGCGTAATAAGGTCAATAGCAAAACAGTGTTCAATAATAGTAATATTCGGGTGTTTGCGCACTTGCTCACACAAAGCACGTTGAATTTCGTAGCCAGTGTTATCTTTGTGGTGCAACACTCTAAATTCACTATGCCCACCTTCGCGAGCCAAATCAAAATTTCCATCTTGTGAGGTATCAAAGTGCGTACCCCATTGCAAAAGATTATTTATTAAATCAGGTGCATATTCCA
The DNA here is from genome assembly GCA_031262005.1 of Bacteroidales bacterium. Lineage (GTDB taxonomy): Bacteria > Bacteroidota > Bacteroidia > Bacteroidales > UBA1715 > WQTX01. The sequence continues at coordinate 3,587 of JAISIO010000026.1, read as the reverse complement.
CCACTTTTTCTACCACCGCACGGTCGCACAAACCGGCACCGGCAACAAGCGTATCGTTAATATGACTTGCAAAACTATCGGATTGCGACGTTACCGAAGCTATTCCGCCTTGCGCAAGCGACGTATTGGTAACATTAAATTCGGTTTTGGTAATAATTGTTACCGTAGCATTGTCGGCAACTTTAAGTGCAAAGCTCAGACCTGCAAGCCCCGAGCCTATAACAAGATAATCGGTTAAAATCTGCATGGCAATCTTGATATTTTAAATTGTTTTCGCTCGCAAATGTAGTGTTTTTTATAATTCATTGCTCATAAAAAAACGTTTCTGTATAATTGATGTAAATTCTATAACGAATCATGGCAAACGCATGAAATTTCACCGTTTTGATTGTCGATGATTGGAGAGTACCATGGCGTATACTACATTTGTTTGTCCACAGATTTGACAGATTTTCACAGATACATTAGTGCAAACCAAGTTTTGACAATACTTCATTTTTATCCGCAAGTCCTTCTTTATAGGCTTGTTTCATAAAACTCAATAACTTAACATCTTCCAAATCCTCTTGTTCTTCTTTGTTTATCGAAAACATTCCTATCTTCAATTCACGAGCAAGAGCGGTTATTAACCGTAAATCCAATGCTGTATTTGTGTTTAAAACGACTGTTGCCATTGTCTTACTTTTTAGATCGGCAAAGTACAATTTTTTCTGCAAAATCTATTTGTTTTTCAAAAATTTCCAACTTTCAATTTTTAATTATCCAATGCCGTTCAACCCACTTCGGGGTTGAGGTGGGGGGGCATTCTGCCCGTAAGCTGCGTTTCACTTGCATACGGTTATTCATATTCAGCCCTATCGGGCTATTTGTCGATATACTAACAAAAAAGGCGACCTGTTTCCAAATCGCCTTTTCTATATTTCAATAGTTTTTATTATTGAACAATTGCTTTAAAATTTTCGTCTTGTGCGAATGCTTTAAATTCAATATCTTTTTTAGCACGTTGGCGTAAAGCTGGGTCTGCGTCTACTGCTTTTTGTAAGTTTGCTGTTACTACGTCAAGGTTTTTATCGCGCGCTCCTATTACTGCTCGTAAATAGAATGCTATTGCGCTCTCTTCAGCTTTATCCAATGTTTGCACAGCACCATCGTTGTTGTTTGTCATTACTTGTGCAAGAGCTGTATTGAAACGTGGCATGGTGCCGAACATTGTAACTGCTTCTTCGTAGTTACCTGCTTTGAATTGCGCCCAACCTAAGTTGTAACGAACTTCGGCTCCTGCACCTTGTGCAAGTTCAAAATACTCAATACCTTTTGCCAAGTTACCTTGTTTTACAGCTACCACGCCCAAGTTGTTTTTCACAACATTGTCGCCTTCCGAAATTTCGTTTGCTTTGTTCAATGCAGCAAGTGCATTATCCAAATCGTTTGCAGCAATGTAAGCAGCACCTAAATTATTGAATGCAGCCCATTCGTTAGGGTATTTTACGGTCGCATTTTTAAGAATTGTAATTTCATCGTTTTGAGAATCGGTAAGCGTTACGGCGAATAAATATTCTTGTAATGTAAGGTCTACATTCGATTGACCTAAGGCAGCCGATAAAATCACGTCTTCGGGTTTATCTTTTTTAGTAGCCGAAACAACTACTTCCGAACGACGAAGTTGTGGTAAAATTTGCACTGCAAGTTCGTTGAATACAACCGACATTTTTTTCATTTCGGCTTTACGCACGTCCGGGTCGCTGTAAGTGCTTAAAATTTGAAGAATTACTTCTTTATCTTGAATATCAGAGTTTTGAAGTAAGATAATGAATTTATCCCAGTCTTCTTTTGTGTACGTTCCTACGAAATCTTTTTTGTTCAATGCTCGTTTAATAGCGTTTCCGGCAGCAGTTTCACGTTGTGATGCCAAACGTTGGTTTAAATCAAGTGGTCCGTCAGGCGAAGCATAACCGTGAATGTCAATACCTTTATATATAAGAGTTGTATCGGTTTCAAGTTTTTTTGCGAAATCTTTCACTTCTTTTGTTGTGGGTTTGTTCATTTCGCTACTTTGAATATTCGATTGTTGAATTTGGAACATAATGTCTGTTGTTGCTGAAACAACTTCGTTACGTTTCAATTGGTGATCAACTTCAATCGGCATAGCATCGTTTTGCAACAATGAAGCAGTAGCCATCACGCCATCGCCAATTTTCACTGCCGGCATATCAACACCTTTACCTTTTACCGATGCTTTTGATTTAAGAACCACTTCCGATTGTAACATTGCATCGCTGTAAGGAACTTTGGTTGTGTAAGCAAAACTACCGCCTGTTGCATAAGGAACCATAGTAGCATTCGATTGTACCGATTCGCCGCGAAGGTCTTTTGTGCCTAACGCTAAACTGCCACCGTCCCAAGTAATTTCGGGTGCAATGTGCATTTCTACTTTTTTCGCAAAGAATTTCGCAGGATATGTACCGCGGATAGTGATTTCTACGCTATCGGCTTTCATTTCCACTGGATTAGGACTAATTTGGTAGCGTACCGATGCTGCATTTTTAAGCATTTTTTTTGGACCAGCACAGCCAAATGACAGCAAAACAGCCGATGCTACGGTAAAAACGTGTAGTTTTCTCATCTTCATAACATTATTTTAAATTATACTCGTTTGAATTATAGCGACAAATGTACAAATGTTTTTCTATTCAACAACGTATTAGCTTTTTTTTTTTATTTTTTTTGAAATAATGGCGTTATTCTGATGTTGTTATGGGCGAAATCATTCATTACATTACTCTGTGTTGCAAAGATGATTTTCATAAACGTCAATTCAGGCAACGGTTATTTTGAAAAAAGCAACCTACGGCAGGGCTTTATTCTACTTCATTCGTTCGTTGTAATAGTTCGGCTATAATATTTTCTGCTATTCTGAAATCCGTTTGTTGTAGTTTTTCCAAATATGATTTCAATGATGGAATTACATTTTTTTCTTTTGCCGAAAACAAAACTCCCAAAGTACCAGTAATTTTCAACCCAAGTTTTTGGGCTTCTTTTCTTGCTTTTAAGTCGTCTAAAATCAATACAACATTATTCAACTCAAAAGCTAACGCAATGGCTGATGCTTCGCCTTTGTCTAATACATTTTCGAGTATCCGTTGATAATTTTTGTTCGCAACTTCAAGAATTTCAAACCAAATAGGCAAGGGTTTCCCGAACTCTTCAACAATTTCTTTCGATACCACAACTCGCTTGTAGAGCTTGTGTAAAACTTCCAAAGCCTCAGTATTCGATAAAGCAATTAAACAACTTGTATCGGTAATAATTACAGTCTCAGGCATTTTGAATATCATTTACAAGGTCGTCAATTTTTGTACTAAAAAGCGACACGCCATATTTACCCATAATTTCAACAAATGAGCGTTTCGACAGATTTGCTAATTCGGCTGCCTGTCCTGCCGATAGAATAGCATCTTCATACAGTTTTGTTGCCAAATACACCGAATAATCAAATGTTGATGGCAATATGGCTTGCGGTACACGTACTGTCATTGTTTGCATAAACATTACTTTTAAATTTCAACACAAAGATATGGTAAAAAAAA
>JAISIO010000181.1 GCA_031262005.1 Bacteroidales bacterium | reverse complement strand
TACAGGTCAAAAATTCAGTGCCGAATATGCGCAATTTAAAGCGTTGCTACCTTAATAATTGGCTAATCGACTAACTAACTTGTAAACTAACAAACTTATATAATTATGAAAAAAATTATAGCAACCACCAAAGCTCCACAAGCTTCAAAAGCATATTCGCAAGCAGTGCAATCGGGTAATATGCTTTTCGTATCGGGTCAATTGCCCATAGATATGGCAAACGGCGAAATACCCGAAACATTTTTAGAACAAGTGCACCAAGCATTGAAAAACTTACAAACCATAATTGAAGAAGCACAATTTTCAATGTCGGACGTGGTAAAAACAACTGTTTTTTTGAGTGATTTCTACGGTTTTGAATTGAGAGAAGATTATGACCGTGTGTATAAACCGCTTTTGGGTGAATACCAAGACCCTGTGGGTGATTACGAAGAATACGACGAAGAGGGTTTTCTCAACGATGAAGAATATAGTGATGAAGAGGAAGAATTTGACGAAGATTTCTTTAACGAAGATGAATGTTTTATAGATTATTTTACGGTATTCAACACTATTTATTCGCAGTATTTTCCTGAAAATCCGCCGGCTCGTTCGTGTGTAGCAGTAAAACAATTACCCAAATGGGCAATGATTGAAATTGAGGCTATTGCTATGAAATAGAAACACGAGATTTGAAGTAGCGCATATTGCCACGCTTACCCTAAAATTTCTTCTATATAATTCAGAATATCCTCTCGCCCTAATTTATGTGCCGATGATGAAAGAAACAATGGCGGTAACTCTTCCCAAAATTCGAGTAATTTTGCTTTGTAAATTTCAACATTACGTTCCAAAGCAAGCGGCTTCATTTTGTCGGTTTTTGTAAAAATTATGGCAAAAGGAATACCTTGTTCGCCAAGCCAATTGATAAATTCTACATCAATGGCATGTGGTTCGTGGCGGCTATCAATAAGCACGAACAAACAAGTAAGTTGTTCACGTTTGGTAATATATTCACGTATGTATTGTTCAAAATTTGCTCGGTCTTTTTTGCTTACTTTGGCAAATCCGTAACCGGGTAAATCCACCAAAAACCATTGATTATTGATTCGAAAATGATTTATCGTTTGGGTTTTTCCGGGCGTTCCCGAAACTTTTGCCAATTTTTGATTATTGGTTAATAAGTTGATAAGCGAAGATTTTCCAACATTGGAACGCCCGATAAAAGCAAATTCGGGACTATCAGATGTGGGACATTGCGCTTCGGTGGTGCTGCTTTTTATAAATTGTGTTTGTTTAATTATCATTGCGTACGGAATTAAGTTTTTTATAGCCAATCACACGGTCGTAGCCATACATTTGGTCGTAAAAATAGACAAAAATTTCATAATCGTTTTCCGTTTGGTAAAAACTTCCTTCAATGTCGGCAGAGATAAATTGAGCTGTTTTGGGGTCAAATTCGGCAATAAGATAATCGTAATAGCCTTGTTTTAAAAGAATTGAGGATTCATATTGTTGTAATTCTTCGTTATACGTCATTTTATACGCATCATTTGGTTGCCACATCGAAAAATCACCAACTACGTACATATCGTTGGTATTGTACAGTGATTGCCTTTGTTTGTAGGTAATAATCACATTGGCATAATCGGAAAGCGTGTGAGCCTGCTCCGGAAAATCGTGAGAAATAGTAAAGCCGCCGTTCAAATCGCCGGTTTTGCTGTAGGCTTTATACGCACGATTTTCGTTAGCATACAATATAATGTTATAGTGCCGTGTTTCAGGATTATATGCAATAGTGCGCACCACTCCACCCGGATAGACCCAACTTTTGAAATTGAATTGATTAAATTCCGAATTGCCCAAAAACAATAAATTTGAACCTTGCCAATAGCGAATTTCGTCGCCGGTAATATGCGAAGGTTTTGGGGCTATTATCATATTGTCCCACCTATGATTTTGCAAAATTTGCAGCGAAATATCGCTAAAAGGATTGCGAATAACAAATCCCAAAGGGAATAGTGTTATCAGCACTTCCTGATATTCGTCCAAGAACTGCACTTGATCGGAACGCTGCACCGATGCTTCCATTTTAAGCAATTGTTCGGTTACTACTATGCGTTTTTGAAATAAAATATCATTAGACTCATTATCAAATACTTGCAAAATATAATTTCCCGAATAACGAAATTTCAAATCGTCGTTCGGGAATCGAACACTGTAATGAATATAATCGGTATTGGTGTTTACGGAGTGTTCTATAGTTTCAAAATTCTGTATTCCAAACTGTTGCAAATATTCACTTGTGTGCAATGCACTTTTATTCCAATATCTATCACAAAGCGTAAGCTCGTAGCGAAAATCCCGAATATCGTTACCAAGAATATCAAAATGCACATCAATAGTTTCTTGATTAAGCAGGGCAATTACCTGATTGTTAAGAGGATTGCCTGTTTTGTACACTTCTATTGATTTCACAAAATCGCTGAATATGGCATCTTTTAGAGGCGTTTGAGCTATGAGGGTTTGTGTACAAAGTAGGATAATAACTGTTTGGAATAA
>JAISIO010000177.1 GCA_031262005.1 Bacteroidales bacterium | reverse complement strand
GAAAGGGGAGGAGTGCCATACAACGGCGTTCCCGGTATCGGATTGAGTATATTCATTGGTATTGAAAGAATTTCCAAATCACGGAGCGCACAAGCTAATTCAATGCGTTGCTCCATAGTTTCGCCCATACCTATAATGCCGCCCGAACACACTTCCATTCCTATGGATTGTGCGGCGCGAATGGTTGCAATTTTTTCGTCTATAGTGTGTGTGCTGCACAATTGTGCAAAAAACGACGGCGCAGTTTCCAAATTACAGTGATAGCGTTTTACGCCTGCTTTTTGTAAGGCTTGCAATTGTTCTTTACTGAGCAAACCCATTGAGGCGCATAAACTCACAGAACTCTGCCGTGCAATTTCTTCAAAAATTTGTATACAAGAATTGAGTGTTTGCGGCGTTGCCTGCCTGCCGCTTGTAACCAATGCGTGGCAATGAACGCCTTGTGAGTGGTTGCTAACCGCTTGTGTTACCGCAGTGTTTGTATCTACGCAATCGTAAATGTCAATATTACTTTTGTTGTGCGCCGACTGACTGCACCATTTACAATTTTCGGAGCACAAACCCGATTTTGCGTTGGTAATGGAACACAGGTGAAAATTGCTGCCGCAAAAGTGCTTGCGTATTTCATTTGCAGCGTCGCACAATTCTTGTTTATTGGCATTGTGGGCAAGTTCACAGGCGGTTTCGTAAGTGATTTGTGCGCCTGCTTTTATTGCGGTAATAAGTTGTTTTATTGAGAACATATTTTTTATTTTATAACGAAAATAACATCAGCTAAAGCAGAAAATGTGTGAGGTTTTCCTTTAAATTCAAAATTAACTTGTAAGTCGGTGATTTGTTTGTTTTTAAAATTATCAAGATAGGAAACAATTGTCGGTTTCAACAAATCAATGTTTCTTTTTAGTTTCCACGAATTATTAAAATCGTCGATATCAACAAGCACGAGAAATAAACGATTTTCAGAGCCAAAACGCATCTCACCTTGATTCTCATAAAGCCATTTTGCCAAATGTTTTGAGTTTTTCTGTGTCTCTTTCAAAATTTCAATCTTTTCAGACTTCAATGTTTGTAACGTTTGTTTGCATACATCATCTGATCGGTCTTTCATTTTTTCGGTTATTTCATAGAAAATGTCTGCCGGTTTTGCGTTTCTATCGTAGGCAATATTTATCTCTTTTGCTTTCTGTTTCAAGAAAGTAAGTTCCACAGGATACCCTTTTTCTTTTCGTTTTTGCTTGATGTATTCGGCAGGTAAATAGGTTACTTTCAAGTCGAAAGGAATATCGTCTATAAAGAAATCAACACTTTTGATTTGTCCGACCGTTGGTAAAACCGCATTGTGAGATTTGAAAATATTTTCAATCAATACACTGCTCCAATAGTTATACCAACTGTTTAAAACATAGCCTTGTACGGTAGGATTTATCTCTGTTTCAAATTTCGACATCAAATAATCGAAAGACGGATTTTGCACTTTCACATATCGACTAACCAAGAATTTAGCTAATGAGTTTTGGTAATCTCCGCCCCATTCAAAGTTTTTGAGTTTGTAAAGTTCTGAAACTAATTGCTGAATATTAACGCTTGCAATTTGTTGGTTGCTAATCATTGTAATGTATGCATCTAACAACTTGTGCGATTCGTCAATATTTTGAGAAAGCAATACAAAGAGTTCTACAAACTGCTGTTTTAAAGCTGTTTCTTTGAGTGAAATTTTATTTCGTAGAACAAAATCTTCAATCAATTCTTTGCGAATAATTGATTTTATTTTTAACCACAACAAACCTATTCGATCGTTGTTAAATTCTTCCAAATTCTCATTTTTATGTAGGTCGTCCCAGTATTTAAAGTTCTTCATAGTCTACTTCCTTTTTATAAGTTGTTGATACGAAATGCTTTTTTTTCGGCGTGCAAATAAATAAAATTTCTTTACTGCCGGCAACACTACCTTTTCCACCTCTGCCGTTCGTATAAGTTTTGTGTTCAATTTTCACATCTCGATATTTTGAGATTAGTTGTTCAAATGTATGAATGTCGGGATAACTGCGGTTGTTGTAACTTATCAACCAATGCGGAATTTCGTTTGACAATTCAAATAATTTTTCAAAAGAGGCGATTACTTCGCCTTTCTTGTCAAAGCCACTGTATCTTTGTGGTTCATACCGTTTTATTCCATTTACAAATTTTTTGTCCTCCCAATACTCGGTGTACGTTTCAAGCAAATGGTAAAAACCTTGATAGTCTGCGTGGCTGTTACAATAGGGAGGGTCAAAATACGCTAAATCAATATTCGATAATTTTGGTAACAAGTCAATAATATTTTCATTATAACTTTGATTTTCTTGTCCATTATCGAAAATAGCCTCGTTGTATTTTGGTAAAAGTTCTGAAAATAAATCTTTTACCGGTCGAATTAAACTGCGATTTCGTTTTATCCTTTCAGGATTGGAAGCATAAACCAGTGCTTGCGTATGCCCAAAATGTCCCATTGTGATTTTTCGGGTTAAACTGCGATTTATCGCAGCAAATGCTAATGCTTGTTTATGAGGATTTTTCAACAAAGAGATATTCGCTCGAAAATTATCTATAAAAACCGCTTCTTCTCTTTCAAAAAAAACATTGGTAAAAATTTTCTCCATGAGCGTAAAATCGTCTTTCTGCGGCGATTCTCGGAACAAAATATCTACATCTTCTGTATTTAATTTTTCCGATTTATTTTCAATCAGGGCTTTTCCGATTTGATTATTAAAATTCAAAAAATCATTGGTTATAGTCTTGTATCCTAACTGTTTAAATAAAAATCCAACCGATTGAGAACCGGCAAAAGCGTCAAGAGCCGTATGTATGTTTTGAGGAATAAACCGACTAATCCACGATAAATGGCTGTGCTTTGCTCCCAAATATTGAGGCTCGGGGAATTTATAGGTAAAATATTTGTACTCGTCAAAAAGCATAAATTTTTATTTTTTCTAAATTACAAAAGCACAAATTAAATTTTCACAATCTGTTATGTTTTATTTTTTTTGATTTGACTTGTTTTGTACTCTATCTTGAACAGATATTGTTGCACTGTGCCTAAAACTCCACTCCAAACTCCCGAGCCAAATCCTGCAAATCATCAACCACAGCTGGCAAAAGCGGAATGCCCGAAATGAGTCGTTCATTGGTTGTTTCTCGTTCGTAATCGCCCGGAATTTGCACTTTTTCGTTGGCATCAATAGCTTCGGTGTTACGGAATGTTTCAATCCAGTTATCCATGTGCTGTTTAAATTCATCGGCAGGACGGAAAGCATCTATGCGCATGGCACCTACAAAATGCCCAATTCCTTTACCTACTTGTTGTTCCGA
>JAISIO010000161.1 GCA_031262005.1 Bacteroidales bacterium | reverse complement strand
TGTGCTTGAGCAATATTTTCGGTGTAATCGTAGCCTTCTTTTTCCAAAATAGCGGCAACTACTTCACTGTCGTTCACATTCATTTGACAGCCGTATGTTTCTATATACACAGAGCGTTTGTTCATGAGTAAAATTTAAAATTTGTATGCCGCAAAAGTACGCATAAATTACCAATTGGCGAGCATTGCATTTGTTGAAATGTTGTTTTTATGCTTTTCGGATTGTATGGAGCGAATGGCGGTACTTATATCATTCTATCGGTTTAAAAAGATATTGTTCGTCATATGGTATATCAAAATCCTGTAAAATCTTTCTGTATTCTTCAATAAAAGACCGCTTTTTGTGATGTTCGGCTTGTGTTTCAATGTAATTGGCAACTTGTGAAATGTGCGATTTGCTGTATGAAAATGCTCCGTAGCCTTCTTGCCACGAAAATTTACCCATTGTAAATTTCTCTTTGTTAATCCATTCGGAACTGTCGCGTTTTACTTCTTGCATTAAATTTGACAGTGCTTGCGTGGGACGAAATCCGAACAGAATATGAACGTGGTCGGGCATTCCGCCGATAGCCAAAACCTTGTGTCCGTGTTTTTGAATAATGGTTGTAATGTACATATACAGTTGGTTTTGCCACGCAGCATTTATCAACGACAATCGGTTTTGCACGGCAAAAACGGTATGAATGTGTATTTGCGTAAATGTATTTGCCATATCAGATAATTATTTGGTTTGTAATTGGTTGCATTCCTACGGAATGCAGAAGCGGCAAAAGAACGGCTGTATTATAAACAATTCTCGCATGAAATTTTTATCGATATACGCAAACCGTGTTGCCAACCATTCCCGTAAGGAATATCTATCGGCAAACAATAAATGCACCTTGTCGAAATGGTGTTGTGAATGACGTAGGCATTCTCTATCGGTAGAAAAAAGATACCGCCCCCTATCTCTGCATTCCGTAGGAATGCATCCTCGCTTCGCCCTTTTTCAAAGAAAAGATTTTTGGGGTGATATGTGTGCAGGGGAATGTCATTATGCTATTCTACAATATTTTGTTTTTCAATCTCTGTTCGTAAATCATCTAAAATTCTCCCATTGTATGAAAAATATTTTGCTCCTTGATATGCTCCGGAAGTATTGCGCATTCTTTCTGGCATAAAACTTCCTACAAACGGAGATAACTTATACAATCTTCCTTGATATTCTATTTTATCATCGCTTGCCACTTTAACCTCTATTTTTGTTGGTGTAAAAATCAAAGTAGCTCCAATAGGAATACCTATCATGCTAAATTTGAAACGAGGTCTTGCTTTTCCGCTCTTTTTATAAATGCTCTCATCGCATTCATCTAAATCTTTGTTGATGGCATTGTTTTTCAAATGCAATTCCTCAATTTCCGCATCATCAAGCAATTTTGAAATATCTTTTAAAATTTCTAATGCCACTTGTGGTTTTACATTAAAAAACTCACGATTTTGGCGAATGCGCAAATCCGTTAACAAATCAATTTGCTTATGAATTTGTCGTTCTACTTCATTGTACTTTGAAGTTTTAAGCGTGGCATAAATCTCAAACGGCAAAGGAACTGCTGTGTTATCCAACTCTTTGGAACGCACATCAACGGGACGGGAACTTTTTCCGATTTTCACCCAATCCTCCCGAAAACTCGGATTGGTCAAAATATATACATAGCCTTGTTTTTTATCCATAATTCTTCTTTTTTTATTTCTCGAAATTAGTCGTTTTTCTGTAAAATAATTAATTTTTGCAAATGTATGTTTTGAACCGATTTCTTTTGTTTTCTCCACTGAGTGGTTGTTAAGAAATTCCGAACAACCACTTCTCTTTCTTCAAATATATTGTAAAATGTGCTCGTACTTTTTATATCGGTAATTATTATTTACTTGATTAAAATCTTGCAAATCCTTAAATCCTATATTACACTTTACTGCTTTTCAACAGAGTTGTAATATTATTAAAACTTCACCACTCTCGGTTCGCCTGAAAACGAGTTAAATGTTGCCGTTACATTCGTCAGGTACAGCACCAAAGTATTATCGTCGGTAGCCGAATACATGGATTTGAGCGATGGATGCTCGTCAAGCATAAATTGCTTTGCTTCAACACGTTCGTCGGGTACCACGGTTGCTTCTATGCGCAACCATTCGCCTGTGGCTTTATTGAAGGCGCAAATTTCGATTTTCGGATTTGCCATCATTTGTTTGGCTACATTTTTTCGTTTACCGGTTTGAATATACAGCTTGTTTTCAAAAATAGCTGCCGTGCCAAACGGACGTACTCGCGGCTGATTGCCTTCTACGGTGGCAATGTAATATTCGCCACATTGTTTTAGAAATTCACATACTTCTTTCATTTGTTGTTCCTCCTGTTTTTGATTTGTTTGTGCACTCACTGACAATGACAATACTGCCAATAGTACGGAAATAATTAATTTTCTCATGGTCTGTACCTTTGATTTAACTGATTGTTGTATAACGTGTCCATTTCCCATTTTGCGGGATTGTTAATTATGTAATTAACGATATTGGTATACGATTTTTCGTTTCGGATAATGTGTTCCCAATAATTCCGTTGCCACAATTTTTTATCGAACGATTGCCAACCGAAATTTTTTACGGCACGGATATAATTTACAGTAACGATGGATTGAAATGCCCCAACAATGTCGCCAACCGCCGTAGGGGCAACCCTTGTGGGGGCAACCCTCGTGGTTGCCCTATTGTTGGTTGCCCCGTCGTCATTTTGGACAACCATGTTGTTATTTTGGGCAACCACAAGGGTTGCCCCTACGATTTGCAAAATACCATGAAAATGGTTGGGCATAACAATAAATTCGTGTAATTCAATGTTGGGAAAACGGTTTTTTAAATTTCCCCATTCATTTTCCACCATTTTTCCCGCATCGTTTAATATCATTTCGCCGTCTGCAATTTCTCCAAACAAACACGCACGGTTTTGTGTGCAAATGGTAATAAAATACAATCCATCTTGCG
>JAISIO010000037.1 GCA_031262005.1 Bacteroidales bacterium | reverse complement strand
AGTTACGATTGTTGTTAGCCACAATTACTCTACATTGCCCACTTTTCCATGGCAGCTTTTAAATTTCTTTCCGCTTCCGCAGGGGCAGGGGTCGTTTCGTCCTACTTTATTTTCAATGCGCACGGGTGCTTTTCGTTGCACTTCGCGAGTGTCGGTACTGTTGCCGGCAAACGGATTGTTGCGGTGCATTTGCATTCGTTGCATATCGCTGTTGCGGCGTTCGTGTCCTTCTTCGGCTCGCGCCATTTGTGGAATTTGTGCCTTTAATACGCTCGAAACCACTTCTTTATTCACTTGTTCAAGCATTGATTGAAATAAATTAAACGACTCGAATTTGTAAATCAACAATGGGTCTTTTTGTTCATAGCTGGCATTTTGTACCGATTGTTTCAAATCGTCCAATTCTCGCAAATGTTCTTTCCACGCATCGTCTATACGCATTAAAATCAGTGCTTTTAGGAACGAGCGAACTACTTCTTTTCCTTCTGTTTGTGTGGCACGTTCCAAATTGGTAAGAACACTGAAAACTCCTTTACCATCAGAAATAGGCACTACAATATTTTTGTATTTAGCTCCCTCGTTTTCAAATACTTCTTTGATTTTAGGGAATGCTTGTTGCGCAATTGTTTGTGCCCTACGATCGTAAATTTGTAACAATTCGCTGTATAGTTTTTCGGTCAAATCGTCGGTTGAAAGTTGCATAAATTCTTTTTCGGTAATTGAACTTTCCAACGAAAGCACACGCAAAAGCTCCATACGGAAGTCTTCGTATTCTACCTGTCCGTGAGTTTGGCTGATAATGCCGGCGCAGAGGTCGTACATCATATTCGAGAAATCTACGCCAATGCGTTCGCCAAACAAAGCGTGGCGGCGTTTGCTGTAAATCACCTCACGTTGCGAGTTCATCACGTCATCGTATTCAAGCAGGCGTTTACGCACTCCAAAGTGATTTTCTTCAACTTTGCGTTGTGCGCGTTCTATTGATTTTGAAATCATAGAATGTTGAATAACCTCGCCTTCTTCAAGCCCAAGTCTGTCCATAATGCGGGCAATACGGTCGGAACCGAACATACGCATAAGATTATCTTCCAACGAAACGAAAAATTGCGAAGAACCCGGGTCGCCTTGTCGTCCGGCACGACCACGCAACTGACGGTCTACGCGGCGACTTTCGTGGCGTTCGGTACCCACTATTGCCAAACCGCCGGCATCTTTCACTGCCTGCGATAGTTTAATATCGGTACCACGACCTGCCATATTGGTGGCAATTGTAACCGTTCCGGCTTGACCTGCTTCGGCAACAATTTCAGCTTCTTTCTGATGTTGCTTGGCATTCAATACGTTGTGTTTTATGTTTCTCATTTTGAGCATTTTACTCAAAAGTTCCGAAATTTCAACCGAAGTAGTACCCACCAATACCGGACGACCGGCTTGCACTAATTCTTGCACGTGTTCTATTACGGCATTGTATTTTTCGCGGCGAGTTTTGTACACCAAGTCGTCTTTGTCAATACGGGCAATTGGTTTGTTGGTTGGTGCCACCACAACTTCCAATTTGTAAATATCCCAAAATTCTTTTGCTTCGGTTTCAGCGGTACCAGTCATTCCCGAAAGTTTTTTATACATACGGAAATAATTTTGCAGCGTAATGGTGGCGTGTGTCTGTGTTGCGGCTTCTACTTTTACCCGTTCTTTCGCTTCAATAGCTTGGTGCAAACCGTCGGAATAGCGTCTGCCTTCCATAATACGACCGGTTTGTTCGTCCACAATTTTTACTTTATTGTCCATCACCACATATTCCACGTCCAATTCAAACAGGGTGTAGGCTTTCAGCAATTGTTGAATGGCGTGCACACGGTCGGATTTTATGGAATAATCCAAAACCAATTGGTCTTTGCGAGCAATTTTTTCGCTATCGCTCAAATTCGATTTTTCGATTTCGGCAATTTCGGAACCAATATCGGGAAGAATAAAAAACGATTTATCTTCCATATCGCTCGACAAAAAGTCGATACCTTTTTCGGTTAATTCAATAGAATTATTTTTTTCGTCAATCACAAAAAACAAATCGTCGGTAACCAAGTGCATGTGCTTGTTGTTTTCCGCCATATAAAAATTCTCGGTTTTTGTGAGCAACGTTTTCATGCCTTGCTCGCTCAAAAGTTTTATAAGAGCTTTCGTTTTTGGCAATGCTTTGTGTGCTCGCAGCAGGAATTTGGCTCCCTCTTCGGCAACTTTTTTATCTTCGGAATTGATTTGATTTTTAGCATCAACGAGCAATCGTGTTACTAAGGCTTTTTGTGCGTTGTAAATTTTCTCAATCTTAGGACGATATTCCACAAAAAGTTCATCGCTATTCGATTTTTTAGAAATAGGGCCGGAAATAATCAACGGTGTTCGCGCATCGTCAATCAACACGCTATCGACCTCATCGACAATGGCAAAATTGTGTGGTCGTTGTACCAATTCATCGGGTGTGCTCGACATATTATCGCGCAAATAATCGAAGCCAAATTCGTTATTCGTACCAAAGGTAATGTCGGCTTTGTAGGCATTGCGGCGAGCTTCGGAATGTGGTTCGTGGCGGTCTATGCAATCTACGCTTAACCCGTGAAATTGGTACAAAGGACCCATCCACTCCGAGTCGCGTCGAGCAAGGTAATCATTCACCGTAACCACGTGAACGCCCATTCCCGGCAGAGCATTCAAAAATACAGGCAATGTAGCCACAAGCGTTTTTCCCTCACCAGTAGCCATTTCGGCAATTTTTCCTTGATGCAAAATTGTACCTCCAATGAGTTGTACATCGTAGTGCACCATATCCCATTGTATCATATTTCCACCTGCTCGCCACGTGTTTTTCCACAGTGCTTTATTGCCTTCTATGCTTACAAAATCGCTGTGTGTTGCAAGATTTTTGTCAAATTCTGTTGCTGTAACTTCCAGTATTTCCTTGTTGGCGAATCGGCGAGCAGTTTCTTTAACAAGTGCAAATGCCTGCGGTAAAATTTCGTCTAATTTTTTTGCAATAGCGGCATCAATATCTTTTTTCAAACCGTCGATTTGGTCGTACATATCTTCGCGATTGGCAAACGAAAGAGTTTGATTATCGGCAAGTTCCTGCGTAATTGCATCAATTTTTTGCTGTAATGGGCTGATTGCCGATTGAATTTCGGCTCGTAATGCTTGTGAAACGGCTCGCAATTCGTCTAAGGTTTTTGCTTCATACTCTTGCTCAAACGATTTGATTGCATCAAGAATGGGACGTATATTTTTTATATCTCGTTCCGACTTGTTTCCTCCAATAAATATTTGAAGAATGGATTGTAGTAGGTTCATGTTTTTGTAAATTTAATGCGCAAAGATACATAAATTACGCATTATGAATTCGTATTTAGTTAAGAAAGTTTGTGCGCAGAATGCAATTACAGGGTATAAATTTCGGCAGAATATGTACTTTTGCAAAAAAACAAACTCCAACGCAATGCAAACAGATATAAAAAAACTCGAAAGCGAAGAATTGGGCAGAAAATCAGTAGAGGAATATAAAGAAACACCGAAAATGCCGGTTGTGGTGGTGCTCGATAATGTGCGCAGTGCACATAATGTGGGTTCTATTTTTCGTACTTCCGATGCATTTTTGGTAGAACATCTGTATTTATGCGGCATTACTTGTACGCCGCCGAATAAAGAGATTCAAAAAACTGCTCTCGGTGCGCAACTTTCGGTTGCATGGAGCTATGCGCAATCTACCGAAGAACAAGTGATTGATTTGAAGCGGCAGGGGTATACAATTATTGCCGTGGAACAAGCGCAGGGAAGCATTATGCTGCAAAATTTTGCGCTGCCTGCGCACAAAAAAATAGCTCTTATTATGGGCAACGAAGTATTTGGCGTGAGCAATGCCGTAATGGATCTGTGTGATGTGTGTATTGAAATACCGCAGTTTGGCACTAAACATTCGTTTAATGTAGCGGTTACGTTTGGCATGGTGTTGTGGGAACTATATGGAAAACGAATGCTTTAGATAAGGAAACTTTTAAAAATACATTTGAAAACAAAGTGGCTTCGAGATCCTCAGGGCTTTGATGTAGTTAATGGTTAATGGTTAATGATTAGTGATTAGAGTGTAGAGATTAGAGCTAACTTCTCTAACTCCTCTAACTCCTCTAACTCCTCTAACTCCTTTAAAAACAGAACTATGAACTTCCTTACCTCACTCATATTCCACTATGCTCAATTGCTGTGGCTACTTGTGATACTTCCGTTTGTATTCGGACTAGTGTTGTATTTCCTTTCACGAAGTACTCGAAATTTGTTTGTAAAAGCAGGCATTCCTTCTGTTGATATATATCTAACAGGTTGGATAGGAGTTCCGTTGCATGAATTGGGACACGCGCTGTTTTGCGTTATTTTTAATCATAAAATTACCGATATTCAACTTTTTAAACCCAATAAACAAGACGGGACGCTTGGTTACGTAACGCACAGTTACAATAGCCGTAATTGGTATCAAGCAGTAGGAAATTTCTTTATTGGCTGCGGACCGATTATAATAGGTGTTTTGGCACTCTATTTTATAACGGTATTGTTCTTTTCCGAAACCTTCATATTGCCTTCAACGCCAATTGTGCCGTTGAACAACATTTCGTTTCTAACCTTTTTTACTACTATTGGGCATTTTTTGCAACAAGCTTTTGTGGGGTTTTGGCAGTTTTTTAAACAGCAAGATTTTTCTTTGTGGCAATTCTGGGTTTACCTATATCTTACGCTTGCCATAGCATCGCACATGCAACTGAGTATGCCCGACGTTCGCACCATGTTTCGCGGGCTGTTGGTACTGTGTGTAATTC
Source organism: Bacteroidales bacterium (assembly GCA_031262005.1). Lineage (GTDB taxonomy): Bacteria > Bacteroidota > Bacteroidia > Bacteroidales > UBA1715 > WQTX01. Next base: position 1,436 of record JAISIO010000037.1, on the reverse strand, counting down.
TTTTGTTGGGTATGTTTATAGCCGAAATTTGGGAGTTTCCGGTAGTGGCGTTGCTTGCAACTTCGCACGTTATGCACTATTTGTATGCATTGTTGCTTTTTGCTATTTGTATTTCTACGGTTAATTTTGTGATTACGTTTGCCATTACAACCATAGTTAAATTGGTGCGGGGGAAATAGGGGATAGATAGCGTGGGTTTAGTTTGCGCCTTTTGTTTTGTGCAAATAAGAGGTAAATACAACAAAACGCAGATTTTAGAAATTAAAAATCTGCGTTTATCTGTTACAATCGCATTGTTTGCCTTCCAAAAAAGTTAAAACGGCAAATCGTCCGAAGGTTCAAAAGCGGGTTCGCTTGGCATAGGAGCATCAAATGCCGGCGGTATTTGAGTGTTTTGAGCAGGAGCATTTCCGCTTTGTGCAGGCACTATTTTCCATGCTTTTGCTTCGGTAAAATATCTACCGTTATATTCGCGGCTTTCTATGTCAAAAGAAATAGTGTACTGCGTTCCGGGGAACATATCTTTTTCGTTCACACGGTCTCCCCACACTGCTATACATACCTGTTTCGGGTATTGATCCTGCGTTTGAAACACGTATTCTTGTTTTTTCCACGTGCCGTTTCTCCCTTGTCCCGTTTGAGCAGGAAGAATTTTTAGTAACTGAGCTTGTAGTTCCATCTTTTCAATTAACAATTAATAATGAACAATTAACAATGGGTAATAAAACATTATTCATTGTTCATTATTCATTAAATTTAGTATTCTTCTTCGTTGAAAAAGAAATCGTCTTTACTTGGATAGTCTGTCCATATTTCTTCAATGCTTTCGTACATTTCGCCTTCGTCTTCGATTTCTTGCAAATTTTCAATAACTTCAAGCGGTGCGCCCGAACGAATAGCAAAATCTATCAACTCATCTTTTGTTGCTGGCCATGGAGCGTCTTCTAATTTTGAGGCTAATTCTAATGTCCAATACATAACTTTAACTTTTTATGGTTTATTTATTTAGATAGTTTATATGTCAAATTTTGGTTATAATACCTTTAAATTTTCTTGCGTACGATTGTTTTTTCACGCTCCGGACCTGTTGAAACGATTGTTACCGGAACGCCGGTTTCTTTTTCTATAAATGCAATGTATGCATGAATTGCTTCCGGCAATTCTTCATAGGTATTCATTGGTAAATCCTGCTTCCAACCTGCAAATTCTTGATATATAGGTGTTACATTTTCCAAGTCATCGGGTACATAATCTATTGTTGTACCTTTATAATTGTATGCGGTGCAAACTTTTATGCTGTCGAACGAATTGAGAACATCAATTTTCATCACAAACAATTGTGTTACACCATTTAACATAATGGCATATTTGAGCGCAACCAAATCTAACCAACCGCAACGGCGAGCGCGTCCGGTGGTTGAGCCGAATTCCATACC
>JAISIO010000036.1 GCA_031262005.1 Bacteroidales bacterium | reverse complement strand
GGGGAAGCACAAAATCGACTTCATTATTGTCGGCGGTTCGCCAAAAATATATTTCATCGCAGGAGTATTTTTCACAGAGCAATGAAAAAACGGCGTTTTCCCACACCATTCCTTTATCCATTCGCTCGGTAATCGGTTGGAAATTATTGAGTAAACTATTGCGCATACCGGTATCGTGCAAAAAAACTTTCGGCATTTTGGTTAATTCCTTCCTCAGATTTTGAAAAAACGGTTTGATACGTGTAACGTGAAAGCATTTTTGCAGAATATACAAATAATTATCAACCGTTTCATTTTTAATTCGCAACGTGGTAGCAAGTTCGTTTATATTCAACAAATTACCTGTTTGCGAAGCAAGTATGCGGAACAGATTGTAAAATGCTGTTTCATTTTTCACGCCCGCTTCCAAAATATCACGTTTTAGAAAAGAATCACGAATTTCTGCCAAGCGCATAATTTTTTCTTCTCTGTCAGGCTCTGTAATTACCGCCAGATAACCGCAAAAAATCATAAATGTTTCCCATTCTTGCCGCAACATTTCGATTTGCAGACTTTTATAGCGATTATTTTTTTGAATTTTCCTAATCTCTTGCAGCAAATCGTCTTTACTGCTCAATGCCAAATGCTCACTAAAAGAGCAAGGAGCAAGCCAAAAAATCCGTTTTCTTCCGGCTAACGAATCGGTAAACGATTTGTCCAAATAAAATGCACTGCTGCCGGTAGCAACGATTTTTAACTTCGGAGCATATTCATCGTAGAGTAATTTCAGAAAATTCGTTGGTTCTTGTAAATATTGTACTTCGTCAATAAAAACTATAACCCTCTGTTCGGTATCGGGCAAGTAGTGCAAAATATTGAGCGGAGATGCGTCTAAATCGTCCAAAATAGTTGTATGTCCCAAATTGAGGAACACGCTTGGCATACCATTTTGTTTACAATGTTCGTGCAATTGCTTCATGAGAGTAGATTTGCCTACTTGCCGCGCTCCAGTTATAATAGTAAACTCTTTTTTTTCAATATGTTGCAATAGCTTTGTAAATAAATTCCGTCTCATAATCATGTTTTTTCTATGACAAATATAACACATAAAAAGACAAAAACAGTAAAATTATCCGATATTTTTACCCCTATACCGGTAAAAATATCGGATATTTTACCCCATACACCGGTAAAAATATCGATTTTCTATTCCTCTTCAATCATACGCACAATGCGCAACTCTCGCCGATAATCCAATACAATCATGGAACATAGCACAAGGAATAACATAAGCACAAGTCCCACTTTCGATACCGAAACGGGAATTTGCGCATACGGAAAACTTGCAATGCTACTAATTACGTGGTCTAAATACTCGCAACTGTAATTGAGCAACCACGCTAATCCTGCACCAATCAGCGGAATAGAACCAATAATAAGCGTAGCCACACACAATAGTACTACCACAAACGAAAGCGGCACTACTACAATGTTGGTAAGCAATGTGTAGCTCGGTACAACAGCAAAATAATACATTGTAATAGGTAACGTGATAATTTGCACGGCTATACTTACCGCTACAATTCCCCAAATGTAAGCGTAAATTTTATTTTCAAAATGAAGCAACTTTTGAATAGTATTGCCAAAATATGCAATACTGATAACAGCCAAATAGGAGAGTTGAAAGCCTATATCGACCACACAATTTGGTTCCATAATAATGCTCACAACGGCAGCCACGGCAAGCGAATTATACATGCTTGCACTACGATTGAGACAAGATCCAATACTTATAATGCTAAACATAGCAGCCGCACGGAAAACCGGAGGAACAAGCCCGGTAACAAAGGCATAAAGCCAAATACACGTTAGGGCAATGAATATCTTTAGTAATCGAAAACGCTGAGGAATAAACGAAAGTAGAAACAAAACCATGCCGGCAATAATGCCCACATGCAAACCCGAAACCGACAGAATATGCATAGCTCCCGTAGCAGAATAGGCTTGTATAATGCCGCTTTCGAGTAACGAAGTATCGCCAAAAACTAATGCTGCTAAAGTACTCGAACTACCATGTAAGAGTGGATTATCGGTAAGCTGCGTTACCATTTTTTTACGCCATTCTATTGCAATCGACTGTAAACTTGTGTGATGCCCTATCTTTTCCCAATGTTTAGCAGGAATATAGGCTTGCGAAAAAATATGTTTGTTTTCCAAATACGCTTTGTAATCGAATGTGCTTTCAGCAGTATTCTCTATTTCGTTGAATGTGCCGCTCAATTGTATGAGATCGCCCATGCAAAGTTGTGCACTCAGCGAATCTTTTTGAATATACACTATGCTTTTTGTTTTGGGATTAGATGTAAGAATCTCACATTTGTAGGTTTTGGGCTTTTCTTGTGGTGCGTTTATAATTTCGGCTTCAATAGTGTGACTACCAAACAATTCGTAAAACGAAGAATTATAGGCTTTAAGAAAACAAAAGCCAAAAACAAAAAACCAGAACCACAATACAGCAGATTGGATTACAGGTATTTTTATGCTTAACACAATGGCAATAACCGCACTTATGCCAATAATTCCCAATGCGGGCAGCACGTATAACGTCAACGGGGTAATGCGGGAAACAGTAACACCCACAATCAACGCAATACAAATAAAAACAAAGGGCGAACGGGTAAGATTTTTGCGATACATATCAGCAAAAATATGGCGACGAATGTTCATAATAAGTCGTTTTTGTATCGTTCGGGATTTGCCCCTGCGGGTAATTATGCCTGCGCCGTGCCTGCGCCGAAATTCAATGGAATAGGAGTTGGAGGAACGCTTCCGTTAGCAATTTTTATTGTACCGTATTGCGCTTCATACTTTGCTATATTTTCCTGCAATGCAAGGAATAGTTTTTTTGTATGTTCGGGAGTTATCACAATGCGCGACTGCACTTTAGCTTTGGGCAAACCGGGCATCATTCGTATAAAATCCAATACAAATTCCGAACTTGAATGGGTAATGATTGCTAAATTGGAATACACACCTTGCGCTATTTCTTCGGTCAATTCTATGTTTATCTGTTTATCTTCCATTGCTTTTAGAATTTAGTGATTAGAGTATAGAGTAATTAATCATTAACCATTAATCACTACTCTCTATTCGCTATTTTAACTGCTTAAATTTGCATTTTTTAAATTCCGATTCGGGTATTTTTATAAATGTTTGTTGTTGTTTTTGAGCCAACCACTGCGTAAATGTTTCATTGCGTTTGTTATTCAAAGCCATTTCTTTTATAAGCGAATAATCGGTTTGCAGGGTCGCTTTATGTTCAGGAGTAACGTTGGTTAGTTTCACAATTTTATATACTTGTGTTCCTGTTTCATCGTAGCTCAATATTGGTTCGCTAATGTCGCCCACCTGCATTTTGCGCAAGGTGTAGAGAATAGTCGGTTCCAGCATTGTAGCTTCAAACTGCGGAGTACCGGTGTAAGGATTCATCACACGTCCCGCATTGTATTTTGATTTACTTTCGCTTGAAAATTGCTGTACCGCTTGTTCAAATGTCAGCGAATCGATTTTTATTTTGTGATACACGCTATCGGCGCGTTGCATTAGTTCTTGCATGGCAACAGGAGTAGCTTTTGGACGAAGTAATATATGACGCACTTTTATTTTATCGCCTTTTATTTCCACCATTTGTATAATGTGATAGCCAAAATTAGTTTTCACCACACGCGAAATTTCACCTTCTTTCAAACGAAATGCCACTGCTGAAAATTCCGGAACCAAATCGCCACGCGAAACGTAGTCGCCCAACAGTCCGCCTTGTTTTGCACTCTCGGTATCGTCGCTATAGAGCACTGCCAATTTTGCAAAACTTTCGCCATTCAGTGCACGCAGACGAATATCTTCGAGTTTTTTGCGCAATTCGGCGTCTTCTTCAGCATTGATTTTTGCTTTGAACACTATTTCGGCATATCCATAACTTGCAGGAACCATAGGAAAACTGTCGACAGGCAATGAGGCTGCGAACTTCTTAACTTCGGTGGGTGAAATTTCGATTGACCCGACAATAGAGTTTTGCACTCGCTGCGCCATAATTTGGTCTCGAATAAGCGGTTTCCAATCGGCACGAATTTCAAGTTCCGATTTGCCATACATTGCTTCGAATTTAGCCAAACCGTCGTCGCCGGTAAACATGGTTACTCTACGATTGATTTCGCTCTCAACTTCCGCATCGTTCACCGTTACACTATCAAGTACTGCCTGATGAAGCAAAAGTTTTTGTATCAACAATTCTTCAAACAAATCGCAAGCAGAAGTTTGAGTTTTCCCTCCCGAAAGCACTTGTATTTGATACATTTGATTGTCAATGTCCGATTTTTTAATCATTTCGTCGCCCACTACGGCAATTACTTGGTCTAACACTATGCGCTCTTGCGCCGAAATTTTCAGGGTTGCAGCCACAAAGCACAGGAGTACAAGGATGATTTTCTTCATATTTTTATTTTTTTGCAATTATAGTTATTAATTATATACAATTCTCTCAGAAAGGGTTTTTCCTTTTCGTGTTTGAACAATTACAATGTATATTCCCTTAGAATATTTAGTAAAATCTACTTTGATAGTTGTTGAATTATTTTCCGGCACTGTAATTTGGTCTATCAATTGTGCTGAGGAATTGTAAATCCTAATATTTTGTATTTCATCGTTTATACTATTGCAACTAATAGTACTAAGATCTTTTGTTGGATTTGGAGCTATAATTAATTCTGTACGCATAAGAGAATCTATAAATTCTCTTTCTGTTTTCACTTGCATATCTCTTGTCGAATTATAGTCTTTTGCGATAGTTGGCTCAATATATGATTTTAACGATGCAGGATACACCTTATATTTTACGGTAAGATTTGGGTGTAATGCCGTATTATGGTGTTTGGCAGAAGCAAAAGTCATTCGAGCATAATGCACCTCATTTTGCAATCGCAACATAACACCAAATGAGCTATTGGGGTTATTAAGCATATCCTGCACAAGATTATCAACATTTATATTACAATAATCTTGCGAAGATGCTGTTGATTGTGCAAAAGTAACTTGATTACTCGTAGTTGTTGTCGGTTGAGAGTTCCATGTTACAGCATTTGCGTTCCAAGGGGTTGTTATACGTTTCAAGTAACACGCATTCGATTTATAGCCGGAATTTCCTGTAGATAAGGTACTAAAATGCTGAGAAGTAGAATATAAATTTAAACGAGCACTCGTAATAGTTGCCGTTGAGGGAATATGTTCCAAATCAAAATTCATTAATCCTCGTACTGTAGTTACATACCCTTGATTTGTCCATCTTTCAGCATAAATCAATTCGTTATCGCCATAATAGCTATGCTCATTTCCTGCACTATTCGGGTGAGCACTTTGAGCCACTATTGCGTTGTTCTGAAGATTTATCTGTACCGTTTGCTCCGGAACAGTTACATATTTTAGCCGTAACACAGGGTGCAAACTATCGGTGGCATGAGTTGATGCGCCAAAAAACATACGGGCATAAATTATTTCATTTTGCAATTTAAACATCAAACCATGAGTATTTGCTGAATCTTTAATCATTCTATCAATTAAAGAAGAAATATCAACATTGTAATTTTCGTATGCCGAGTTTGCATTGGCAAGAGCAACCCTATACACAGGACTTGATGCCGGTTGGGTATTCCATGTTACTTGATTTTCGTCCCACTCTTCGGTAATTAATTCCAACCAACTTGCATTACTTTTATATGTTGTTGAGTTATTCTCGGTAACATTATTCATGTGATCTGCCCCTTTCAACTCCAAGACAGCTTCGGTAATTATGGCATCGGAAGGAATACTGCTCAAATCAAAATCAAACACTGTTCGTTTAAAGGTTTGATAGCCCGAATGTGTCCAACGCCATGCTTCTAAGGTCGGATAATTAGCGTAATTGGTGTTTACAGTATTTGTCTGTGCCGGAAGAGTATTGTTGTATAACAAAGCACTACGTTGTATAGGCATTACAACACTATGTTGGTTATATTCTCCTAAACTTCCTTCTGCCCGGCTTGAATATTCCGAGACGCCAGTAGAGGTTACTGTTTTTATTCGATATGTGTATATTTTACCATCTTCCACGGCATAATCGAAATAATTTCGTTCTGCGGCTTCCAACACGGCTATTATTTCATAATCACCACCTGATTTCAAACCACCCGAAGACTCTTCTTTTCGTTCCAATATATACTGCTTATTGCTTGTGGTGGTATCGGTGTCGTTCCATTGAATCTCAATTCCTTCGCTACCAGTATTTTCAACCGAAATAGTTTTGAGGGTGTTTGAAAACGAAATTAATTTTGTCTTTCCGTTTGCAATGTATGAATATGCCGAAGAACTTCCCGCTCTATTGGAACGTATGCGATAATAATAATTTGTGTTCTGTGTAAGTCCCGTATGTGTATACGAATGTTGATTTTTATCGTTAATGGTAATTGTTTGCGGATTGCTCATATTAGAAGCAGAACTCCATTGTATGGTGTACGATGTGGCTAATGGATTCGGTAACCACTCTACTTGAATTTCAGTTTTCGATGCTCCGGTTGCCTTTATATAGGCAGGAGTTTGTGGTGAGCAGGAAGTTGTGGAACTACCAAAAACCTCAACATTAGTACAGGTTGGCGACCATGTTTGTGCTTTGCTGCTTTCAAATATATATAGCGCACCATTGCGTGCCGATTCTGTAATTGTATTCGCAGAGGACAGGGTAAAATACATTAAATCATCTTTATTAATACAATGCCATAAACCTAATCCATGCCCTAACTCATGCATTATTACACGTTTGATCTCGGCATTACTGAGCGGTGTAGTAGCATAATCAAGTTTATATCTATTTAAATAAAAATCTATTTGCGTAAAGACTTTATTATCGTTACATATTTGTAAATACATTGGTGCCAAACTTGTTACTGCACCAAGAGCATTACTAGTACCATCGTACACATAATAGATACTATTAATGGTATCATTAACACTTTCTATCGATGAACGAGCTACATTTCCATTAGCATCACGTTTAAAAGCAAAAAACTGAAATCCCAAGGCAGCATTCCACGTGGCGAACGCTTCTTCCATAAGTCCAATATGTTTTGTCGTGAGCGCATTGTGAGCGGTAAAAAGTATTTGTTCGTTACAATTGCGACGCACCCAATAAACTTGTTTTTTATCCAGTAAAACTTGATTTAGTTCATCTGTACTACTATAAGTATTTAATATCGAATATTCGACAGATGTCTCATGTGCATACGGTTTTTCACGACCAACTTGATTATGTACTTTCAGTTTACCACTACCTATACCTTTATTTCGTAATTTTGTATTTTCAGCAACACCATACGCAATTGATGGCATAATAAATAATATAAGTGTATCGCTCCACAATTCTATATCATTCTTATCTATAGGAATATAAGGGTGTACTCCAGCAGCATTTGCCGTATCAGGACAAGGCATAAAAATAGCCGGAGTTTCCTCAAAATCTGCCAGAATATCATTATTCAAAAAACCGCTACCTTGTATGGCAACACGACAACCCGTACCACCGGTAATACTACCACCATCTGCCGCTGTAACATTAGTTATGTTTATTTCACCAAGCGTATAACTATTGTTCAATAAGAAAGTAGTTTCATTCATTATGTACCAACAATCAAAACAATTTTGCGCATCTGACCAATGATTAAAATTCCAATCAAGTTGATCCCAAAGCTCTCGTATGCGTACCTTGCGCTTTTCTTGATTTGATGAATTTAAAACCGAATCGGGAAATTCTATACGAACCTTACAAATATTTACTTTTTCGCCAACTGGTATAGCCGTTCTATTGTAGGTTATTTCACTCCCTTGCATAGTATATACGGGCGATAAGTTTATCAGAGCTTGATCGTTATTACTTATATGGTCACGCCACTGTAATGCATAGTCGCTTGAATCGAACACAGTATTGTTCGCTATACAAGTCATTTTACCCTGATCCACAATATTATTACCAAAAGCTAAGGGGTTATAAGCAAAATAAAGCAGTATATTATCGGGGTACACTACCGACACATCATTACTGTTATAGCGTATAGACAAATCAAATTCATAATACCACGTACTGCCGTCTTTTACTATATGCTGGTAGTCGGCATAAAATTCACAATTAACTACAGGGTTGTCGGTACTTTTTAAACGAGAGCGGTGTGGAATATTCGGGCGACCACCTCGCAACCATAAATCAAACTCCTCTTTTTCTTCGGGTGTTACTTTTTTTTTTGCGTTTGTTGAATCTATCAACAAATGATTTGTCTGCTTTTCTTTATCAAGTAGTTCTTGAATTTTGGGTTCTACATAAATATTACCGTAAGGCAATAGAAATCTATATATTCCATATATATCGCCAAATTCTTTTTGATATAAACCTGTGTAAGTAAAATTGTTAGGATATTCATTAGGACGTATCCCTTCCACTAAATTAGATGTGTATTCGCACAAAATTCTATCGGGTTCATTAATTTTGTAATACGTAGAAGTACCCATATCAATAGGCATATTATCGTCTCTACCATAAATAGTTAGATGTTTATATAAAAATGACGTATCTTTTAAATAAGGCTCAATATTGAGGCTATTTTTTTTTAAGAAAAAGAATCCATTCGAAATTTCTTCACTATACATAGGAGTTATATAATTAGCCACTTGAAACCGTTCGTTTATAGGCATTTCGGGAACATATTTAACTTGTCTCGATTTGTGAATCGTATAAATATTTTTACCTGTCCATTCCTTTGGTCCGCGCAAAACTTCAAAAACATTAAGTCCGTGTATTTCATATACATCATTATTCATATCTCTAAAAAAATACATTGTAGTCGTTTTACCACGAACAATATAATCAGAATAATTAACTATACTATCCCGTTTTGTCTGCTTTTCTTGTTCGGTTAGTATTTTTCCATACGGGTTGTGTTGTTTTACCTGTTTTTGCTTTTGAGCAAAAGCAGGTAGTGAAAATGAGATTACAATGATTGCAATGATACAGAATCGTAAGAACACAGATAGTTTTTTCATGGTTTTGTGGGGTTTAGATGTTGCTATTATTGGGTTAAAAATTATTTATTTTTTAGGTCGAAACATTTGATATGTTATTTATAAAACACATCAAACTCCCCTTTCCGCACAGCATCTTGAAACACTCTGGTTCTCATAGTATTAAGCAATTCTATTTTACGTTTATAAAGTATATTATTGGCGATTTTTTCATACACCATTTCGCGAGGCGAAGGATTGCCTGCCTGAATGTGTTTGCTTATTTTTATAAAATATACATTATCTTCAAAATCAACAATTAATCCTCGCGGATTAAGCAATTCTTGTGTGCTTATCTGTTTCGGCACTTCTTGTTGCAATTGATTGAGAATAACCCATTTCTCATCTAAATAGAATTTCGTGGAATATTTATAACACACATCTTTCAATTGGTCTAAATTGTCAATATCATTTGTCATAAAACTCCTGCGAAGCTGCGGTGTTACATACTGTTTGGGCAGGACAATGAACAGTGGTTTTACCACATCGTATTGTAGTATAAATTCGGCTTTATGAGTAACATAATACGTATCTAACTGCGCAATTGTAATGATAGTATCTAATTTTTGCTGCGTAAATAATTCTTCATATTTATCAATATACAACTCGGTGCGAAATCGCTGTACCTGCTCCTCTATTTCATTATTTTTGTAGCTCACGTTGTTTTCCGCCATTTCATAGAGCGCATTACGCATTCCCCACGCTTTAATATAGTTTTCTATAAATTCTACACTATCAGCAGCAGTTGCATGAGATGGGATTTGTTGGAGAACATAGTCTTTATATAAGTATGTTTTACCAAAGCGAGCTACAATATTTGCATCATCTTCCGCCTTTTCGGAACAAGCGGCGAACGCTACGCAAACTACTGATAGAAAGAATGTTATTTGCTTCATTGATATTTCAGATATTCAGTATATATTTTCGAAATAGTAGTTAAAACCTTTGGGTATCGGCAGGTTTCAATTTAATTTGGTTGAACACCTCTTCATGTATAATGGGGGTATATTTTTTACGCAAATCTGCCATCAGTTCCTGTTCCAAATATTCTTGAAATGCAGGCAGTAGCTGCACTTTACTTTCTTCCAAACTCATTTGGTATGGCTCAAAAACTTCGCTTATATAGAAAATTTGATTATCGCCTATTCTATGCGCAGTTCCTTTTACCCACGGCAACGTGTCAATATCGGAGAATAGTTTATCGTCCTTAAAATGACGCAGCGTGTCTATTTGTATAGTTGGCATGGCTTTGTGTAGTGCCGCCAACGCAGCGTCTACTTTTGTTATTGGTTTGTTCAATGCTTTTGCAATTGCCTTTTCTTCTTTTTTGTTAGTATATGTCAAAAGTAATACTTCTACACTTTGCGGAGCAATCGACAATTGCGGATTTTGGGTATAAAAATCATTCAATCCTATGCTATCTGCAGTAACTCTTGAAAAAACTTCTTTATCGAGCAGTTCATAAATAATCATACCGTCATGATATTCCTCCATGATTGCCATGAATTGCGGGTTTTGCTGCGCCAACAAAGCCATGGCATACTGTTCGAGCAATAAATTTTGATAGTCTTCCAAACGTTTGCGCACCAAAATTCCTTTATCGGATTCACTTCTACTTTTTTGTTTTGTTTGCAAATAATCGGCAAAATCGTTGTAACTGTACGTACTATCGCCAATGGTAAACAACACTTTATTGGGCACAAATTGGGGCTTTTCCCATTTACCAAGCAAAATTGAGTTATCCACTTGTTGTACAAATTCTTCAACATGTGCCGAATGCACTTTCATTTTCGAGAGTTTTCGTTGTGTCGCAAGCATTTCTTTTTGCGCCAAATTTTTGCGAGAAAGGTCATTTTTAAGTGCTTGTGTTACCGATTTTCGGAACATTTCCAACGAAGGAAGCGGTTGTAAGCCGGTTATATAATAAATTACATAGCCGTAATCATATTTTTTCGGCTCCGAAAAACTACCCACCGAGCGCAATGCAAACACATGTTCTTTCAATTGCGGGTCGAAACGCATAGAATTGTCAATCCAACCAATTGCGCCTGCATCTGCTTTTAGTTGCGGATGCTCGTTATACGTATCGCTTACGGTTTTAAAATCGCTTCCTGCTTGTAAATGTGCATACGCCGAATCAGCTCGTTGCTTAATTACTGCCCACGAAGAATCACTTTGTTGCGCATCAGGATAAAACACCAGCACAGAGACCTGCGATTGTCCCAAAGTAGGGCGTTTATCCACAATTTTAGCAATATAATACCCATAATCAGAAGCAATAGGACCAATCACATCACCTTTTTTAGCCGCATACACTGCATTTTCATAATACAAAGGCAATAAAAGTGCTGTTATATAGCCCAAATCACTACTCGTTTTTGCAGCAAGGGTATCGTGTCGAGTATTCAGTTCAATTGCTTTATTCAAATCGCCCATTTTCTGAGCATCTTTCTTAATTTTCAACGCTTTATTGTAAGCAGCAAGCGTATCTTTCGGAGCTGCAAAACGCGAACTTTTCACAAAATAATGCTCTATATGATAATCACTGCTCAGACGGTCGAACTCCATTTGTATAAATGCATCATCGAATGTTTGAGGGTACAAAAATGTTCTTGCCTCGCTTTGCAAATACATATTAAACTCATCTTTGAATCGTGCGCTGGTATCCAAAAGTTGTTTCTCTGCCTCAAAAATCTTCATTTTGTAATCTATGAATAAGTTCATAGCATCATCGTAATTGAGGCGTAAACTATCTTCCAAATACGAATTATATTTATTATAAAACCATATAAAGTCCGAGGTCGGAATTTGTCGGTCATTCATAGTAAGAATGATTGTTGGTTCTTTTTCCTCTGTTTTTATTGTATTCGCTTGTGCAAAACCACACGTAACACAGAACAAAAGAGCTGCGAAAGCATAATTTTTTTTCATTGAGGTATTGGAATTTATTTCTTTGTGAATAATAGCACAAATGTAGAAAAAAATTCCCATTTGAAATTTGAAATGTCCGATTTTATTATAGGCTATGGTATTTTTTATGTGGACTATACCCAATTATATAAAAAGTGTTTTTACGAGATGCCAAAGTAATGTTATCCAGTGGTTTAGTATTCCACAGGGAGATATATTATTTTTTTTGTTTCAAAAAATTCATCAGTATAAAAATTACTGATATTGAATATTTTATATTTTTTAAACCCCTTCATTTCTTCAAAAAAATCGCCGCCTTTTAAATAAATTATACCATTGTGTAATTTATTATTGCAAATAGTACTTACCGATTTATAGGCAATTTTATAAAATTCAGGGAAAGAAGTTACCGCTCTACTTATCACATAATCAAATCGTTCCGGAAAATTTTCAACGCGCATTTGCAGTGCCCGCACATTGTCCAAACCAAGCGCAGCGACAACTTCGTTCACCACTCGTATTTTTTTCTCAATAGCATCAATCAAGCAAAACTGCACTTTGGGGAACATAATTGCCAACGGAATACCCGGAAATCCGCCGCCGGTACCCACATCGAGAATGGAACTGTTTTGTTTAAATTCAAAACACCGTGCAATTGCCAACGAATGGAGCACGTGGTGCGAATACAAATTGTCTATATCCTTCCGTGAAATTACATTAATGCGCTCATTCCAAAACCTATACAGTTCGTCTAACTGCGCAAATTGGGCATATTGTACTTTGGTTAAATCGGGAAAATATTCGTAAATTTCTTTCATTTTTTTAGATTTGTATTACTCTTTTCAATCATAGCACTCAGTTCCATTTTCAAAAGCGGCAGATGGCGAACTACAATCCCCCAGATAACCTCGTCGGAAATCGAATCGTAGCCATGAATAATGCGATTCCGAGCTTCCACTATTTTACGAGCATTACTAATTTCTATGTGTTGATTTATTTTTAAAATTCTATTTGTAGCTTCACCTATAATTTCTATATTCCGCTCTACGGCTCTTTTAGTGCGCACATCTTTTTTATAGTCATCGAATAATTTTGGTCTATCGGCAAAAAAACTATCTATTTCTTCTATCGACCTCAAAATATCGTACAACAACGATTGTATTTCACTATCCATAAATTAATTGTTTTGAATGATTGACATTTTGCAAAAAATATGGATTTTTAATTGCTTGTTCTTCAAGCAAATCAACAGGACGGTTAAGAATATCTTGTAATGTAAATTTTAAATCAAAATAATTGTCCGCATAATTTTCTATCGGCATTTGATTGAACGACACTATTAAATCCACATCACTTTGTTCGCTAAATGCACTGGTAAGCACGGAGCCGAAGGCAAACATTTGTTTTACATTATATTGCCTGCATATTTTTTGTATCTGCTCATTGTATGGAGTAAGGAAACTCATATTGTTTCTTTGTTTGGTTGTAAACAAAAATAGTGCATTTTCTTATTGAAACAAATAAATCGTTAATTATTCCCTTCTTGCTCGGCAACTTGTTCTCACAATATCGGTTGCCACATTGTGTTATCGGGTTTTGCTCCAGCAATCTTCTCCAATAAAAGAAGTAAAATCTCATTTTCAGTCTGTCCGCTTTCTTGTATCATGGCTGAAAAAGCCGTTTCCGAAATGGCGAGTATCGACGTTAAATCTATTTTCCACTGTCCGTTTTCTTTATAAAAATCGTAATAAAACGGTGCTTTCTCCTTACCTACCATAAATTGACCTTTCGCCGTATCACCTGTTATTTTTACATCGCCTATGGAAAAATTTGCAATATTGCCTATCATGCCATTAGAAATTCCGTATTCTAAAAATGATTTTCCGTCAAATTTCAGTATTTCTTCTTTAGGAATACGGAGGCGCACTGTGAGCACCATCAATTTATCCATAAGCTGTAAACGGTCTATTGTTGTACTATCAGCGGTTTTCACCAATTCCAGCATATTACTGTAATAATCTATGGTTTTAGCGGACACATAGTTTACAGCTTGCTCGCCTTGCTTATTCAACACTGCCGTTTTATAATTATCAAAGGCTTTTCGCACAAGTTTTTCTTCGCTTTTTTGCGCAAAAGCACTCATAAAAAAGGCACAAATAAATAAAAGTGAAACTACTCTTTTCATACGATATTATTGTTTGATTATGTGTTATTTACCAGCGAGCATTCCTATGACGCCTTAGTTTATTTTGCACAAAAAACCACAGTGTGCTTAATGGCATAAAAATATCGAAGAGCAGAATGTACGGAACAAGTCCGTTTTCATTCAAGCGTTTGGCTATACAACCCACTATAATGTGTTGCAACACCAAGCGCAGTGCCACTATCGAAAGCACTATTTCCAACAAGAAACGGCAATCCGCTGCAATGTAAAGCAAGGCGTAAAAAATTGCAAACAAATAAAACATTTCCCGAGAAAATGGTTCGAGAGCCAACAAAAATTTATGCACCCAACGGTACTTTTTGGAACTTGTCAAATGTCGGCGTTTTTGAGCGCACCACTGCTTGTAGCTATCAACTTGCACAGAGCGCGTAAGCGATTGCGGCGAAATTTCTATGTCCGAATTATTCCTTCGTCCTACCTCACTCACAAACAAATCATCATCGCCCGAAAGTATGTGATAATGCTTTGAAAAACGACTACTTTTCATATATGCTTCGCGAGTATACGCCATGTTGCGCCCCACGCCCATGTAAGGCAGTCCTGCTTGGGCAAACGATAAATAATTCATAGCTACCTGCAACGTATCGTAACGCACGAGTTTATCCAACATTCCGGGCTTGCTTTCGTAGCCGCCGTAACCTAACACTATTTGTTTGTTATTCTCGAACTTATTGCTTATTGCCTGCAACCAATCCTGAGAAACAGGATAACAATCGGCATCAATAAACACAAAATAATCATACTGAGCAGCTTTTATACCAATAGTTACAGCCAGTTTTTTACCATGCCTGAATCGAGCATCTTCTTTTATAAACGTGGTGCGCAAGTGCGGATATTTTTTTTGCAACTGCGATAGCAAAAATTCGGTATTATCGGTCGAACAATCGTTTACCACAATTACTTCATAGTTTTTATACGTTTGCTCCAATACCAAAGGCAGAAATTTCCGTAAATTATCCTCTTGATTTTTGGCACAAATAATTACCGAAATCGGCACATTATTGTTTGATGTTGTTGGTCGATGCTTTACAAAAATTAAGCGCATATAAAAAAACAAATAATAGAACAATTGCAATGCAGCAAAAGCTAACAAGGCATAAGTAAGTAGTTGTTCTATTACTATATATTTAATCTCAATCATGGCGCAAAAATAGCGTTTTTAAGGATTAATTTATGATTTGTAATTTATAATTTGTAATTAAAATGTATTTTTGTCAAAAAGTACGACAATATGAACAAAACTACTCGATTACTCGATTACGAACACATTTCGCGCTTACTTGAAGATTTTGACGAAAAATATGTGTTTGAAAAAGTAAATCTACTTCCCAAAGAATACGATCTCAAACAAAAACTAACGCAATATGTTGATATTAAAACGATTAACCGCAAATCAGTGTTAGGTATCGACATATATAAATACAGTTCCTACGAAAAATTTGAACAGGCTTTAATACCTTTTATGTTCAAACTACTCTTTACCGAAACTATTGATATGTGTTTTAAAAATCACGCATTTCTGTTTCAAAAATACACCAAAAGTGAAATCGAAGAAAATTTTATATCAACCGGCGACGGTGGTTTTGTAATTTTCGACATTCCGCTGCACGCTTTGCTCTTTGCTTGCAATTTTGCCATCGTACTGCGAGCTTACAATTCATATCACTTTTTCCCAAAACTACGTAAAATAGTCGGCGGCGCAAGTTTGCGTTACGCCATTACTTACGATACATTGTACTATTTCGACAAAAGTCATTATGGCTCGGCAGTTATCAACAATGCCCGCATTTTGAGCAAAGACACGCTGAACCGTTGTATTATTGACCAAAATGTATACGACTGGTTTACGCTCAATATCGATGGTATGGAAAATTTACAACTTATTACCATTGACGACATTGCCAATATTTACGATATTCAAGGCAGTTACGATTTCGATATTTTGGAACACAATCCCGACGCAATTTTTGAAAAACAAAGTTCAAGAGAATTTGGCGTTATCAATTCCGATGTGTTGAAAATTGGTGAAATAAAATCGAAAGAATCCGAATTGATAGTATATAATGTACACATTCAAGTAGCAAGTCGTTGGCAACGCGCCGAATCGCAGCGCATGATAACCGTAAGTTTAGGAAACTTAAACACGTCGCATTTAATATAACTCAACGAGTTCAAAAAAATTATTCAGTTATTCAATTATTCAATTATTCAATATGGAAACAGTATTAAGCGGCATACGCCCCACCGGAAATTTACATCTTGGCAATTATTTTGGCGCATTGCGCAATTTTATAAAAATGCAAAACGAATACAACTGCTATTTTTTCATAGCCGATTATCATTCGCTTACCACACACCCCACCCCAAAAGACCTGCACGGTAGCGTAAAACAAGTACTTGCAGAATATTTGGCTACCGGACTTGATCCCGAAAAAGCCACATTATACATTCAAAGCGATGTACCTGAAGTTGCTGAATTATATTTATTTCTAAATATGAATGCGTATATGGGTGAATTGGAACGTTGCACTTCGTTCAAAGATAAAATACGCCAACACCCTGGAAATATTAATGCTGGACTACTAACCTACCCCACCCTTATGGCTGCCGATATTTTAATTCATAGGGCAACAAAAGTACCTGTGGGTAAAGATCAAGAGCAGCATTTGGAAATGACACGCACATTCGGCAATCGCTTCAATCGTATGTATGGAGTTGATTATTTTCCCGAGCCGCAAGCCTTTAATTTTGGAGAACAACTAGTAAAAGTACCGGGATTGAACGGAACAGGAAAAATGGGAAAATCGGCAGGCGAAGGCAATGCAATCTATTTGGCAGACGATGCCGAAAGCATTCGCAAAAAGGTAATGAAAGCAAAAACCGATGTGGGACCAACCGAACCAAATCAAACCAAACCCGAAGAAATTGAAAATTTATTCTCGCTGATGAAAATAGTTTCCTCTCCCGATACGGTTCAGCATTTCGATGATTTATATAATTCCTGCGCTATTCGTTACGGCGATATGAAAAAACAATTAGCCGAAGATATGATTGCGTTTGTTGCACCATTCAGCGAAAAAATTAAAGCAATTGCTGCCGATGAAGCGTATTTGCAACGTGTGGTTCGCTTAGGATCCGAAAAAGCACGTGAAAGTGCAGCAAAAACCGTGCGCGACGTGCGTGAAATTGTTGGATTCAAGGCATTTTAAGGAACTGAT
Source organism: Bacteroidales bacterium (assembly GCA_031262005.1). Lineage (GTDB taxonomy): Bacteria > Bacteroidota > Bacteroidia > Bacteroidales > UBA1715 > WQTX01. The sequence continues at coordinate 246 of JAISIO010000036.1, read as the reverse complement.
ACATACCATTTCAGTAAATTGCACAATCTATCATTCAATTACATGAGAGCCATAATACAACGAGTAAGCCGAGCATCAGTAACTGTCGATAGCAATTGTATAGCACGTATTGACAGTGGTTTACTACTATTACTCGGTATAGAAACTGCCGACACCTCTGCCGATGCGGCATGGTTAAGCGCAAAAATTGCAAAACTCCGTATATTCAACGATGCCGAAGGATTAATGAATTGTGATATTTCCCAA
>JAISIO010000011.1 GCA_031262005.1 Bacteroidales bacterium | reverse complement strand
AAAAGTAAAATAATGATAGATTACTGTGCTGAATTAGAGAAAGATATTCGTTTTCAAGAGGGATTGAAATCGTGTTTGAATTGTGGCGTATGCTGCGCTATTTGTCCTGCCGCCGAATTCTACAATTACGACCCTCGTTCAATAGTTACGCTTGTACAACAACGTAATAATGAAACAATTGAAAATCTACTCAAAAGCGATACTATTTGGTATTGCGGGCAGTGTATGTCATGCAAAACCCGTTGCCCGCGCGGTAATACGGCGGGTATGATAATTCAAGCATTGCGCACGCTTTCACAAAAGTTAGGTTTTTTTACCGAAAGCGAAAAAGGTCGTCAGCAGTATGCTCTGAAAAAAGTAATCGGTGAAAATATTTTAAATACCGGTTATTGTTTAAGTCCCGAACTAGTTGCTCCGGAACTACACGTGGAGCAAGGACCGATGTGGAAATGGGTGATTGACAACAAAGAAGCCGTATACGAGCGCATGGGTGCCAATTTCAAAAAGCCGGGACCCGGCGCATTGCGCAAAATCAGCGATGAAGCACTGAACGAACTTGCTCAAATTTTTGAAGTAACTGGCGGTAAAGATTTTTACAATACAATTGAAGAACAATCAAATAAAAAAGCCGAAGAAATGAATTTGGACACTACGAACGGTGCTATGAACGATTATATGGTGCACGTGTACACCCATAATAGCGGCACGCATTCGTAAGCCCCAGTCCAGCCACCCCCAGCCCCCTAAGGGGGAGTAGAGAAAAAATAACGATAGAACAAAATGAAATAACCAACGAATTAAACCACGGAGCCAAAGTCTCCTCGTTTGCTGATCGAAGTCGAAGCATTAGGGGGATTTAGGGGTATAATATAAAACTATGGAAAAGAAACCAAAATCGACCCAATGGGCATTGTACCAAAAAGAAATAGCCGACGATAATTATTTTTACGGACGAAGTTGTATTCGTCAAAACTTTTTTCCGGCTTCGGAAAAAACGTTTTTGAAAATTCTACGTGAAGAATTGGGGAAAACCGTTCTCGAAGACCCGAATCACACAACCTGTACAGGCATTGGTTATCATTCCGACGTAGTACCGTTCGATACCACGCAAACCGTAGTTGCCCGTCAATTTTCGCTTATGACCGGAATGGGATTGAAAAATATGGCACTTTCGTGTATTACCAGTTTTGGTTTATACACCGAAATTTTAGATACGTGGCATCATTTTCCCGAGCAATTGGCAAAAGTGCGCGAAATGTTGTACAAAGCTACCAAACGAGAATTTGAATTGCCCGAAAACATTGCTCACGCAAGCGATGTGATTTACAAATTTCGCAACGAAATAGCACAAAAGGCAAAATACAAACTGATAAACAAAGAAACAGGTGAACCATTACGAGTAGTAGAACACATTGGGTGTCACTATTCAAAAATGTTTCCTACCTCAGGCGTAGGTGGCGCAGAATTTCCGCAGGTATTAAGCGGTATGGTCGAAGCATTTGGCGGCGAAATTGTGGATTACCCTGAACGCCGGCACTGTTGCGGATTTGGTTTCCGAAATTATTTGGTGCAAGCCAATAGAGCCTATTCAATATCGAACACCAAGAAAAAATTTGAGTCGATGGAACCATTCAAACCCGACTTTATTATAACAAACTGTCCGGGTTGCCCCATGTTTTTAGACCGTTGGCAATACGCTATAGCCGAAATGGACGGAAAAACCTACGACACGCAAGGCAAGGGAATACCTGTGCTTACCTACGAAGAGCTCGCAGGAATGGTACTCGGTTACAATCCGTGGGATTTGGGAATGCAAATGCACCAAATTGGCGTAGAAACGCTCTTAGATAAAATTGGTGTGGAATACAATCCCGACGATAAATACAAAGATATTCACGGCAATCAATTACCTGTTCCTGAATGCCCGAGTTCACTCATGGGGAAATTGAAAACTGTATGATCTGTGTTTTATGTAGATCTTTATTGCCGAGAACTTTGCAATTTCCGGCTTGAATCATTATGTACCTTTTGATTAGTTTGAAAAGAACACATCGTAGGCATTTTCAATAAATCCCCAACCGAATTGAGGTAAATTCGCATCGGTACTTATAATAAGAATGTTGTCGTGTTCCATAATTTCGTTATATAGGTTTGCTTCCGACACCAATCTGTTGCCGGGAAAAATTTCTTTGTTGTAATACCAAAAATGGTAATTCTCCAATAATCGTCCGAAACCCATATTAAAAATACTCCAATAAAAACTATCAGACACCACCAATAGCGAGGGTTTGGTTTTTCCATCTCTCGACTCAAATTTAACTTCGGGGTATGCCATATTGAACGTGCGAGGGGCAAACAGCAAATTCATTGCTGCCGAAATATCGTTATCACCTTTTTCGGGTTGGCGCATATCTATTTTGTCCCAATACAAATGCGCCATTGTAATATCATTTATTTTTTCCAAATAACTCACTATAGAATCGGCAGCAAGGCATACTCCATAATAACTCCAATGAATACCATATTGCGGATACAGTGGATATGGCGAAATTGCTTTATTATCAACAAAATACTGATTAAAATCTATACAATTAATATTCAAAGAATCAATATAGTGACGATAGACATCAATATTCGTTACTCCTCGGTCTTGATGATATCGTTCGGGAATATATTCGGGATAAAACGAACCTTTACCCGGCGCAAGAATCACAATGACGTGTTTCCCTAATTTTTGCAACGTATCTTGTACTCGTTGCAATTTATACATTCGTTGCGCTATAGTGTCATAACCTATAAAATCGGTACCATACCATGCTTTTATGTAATTAAACTCATACAAATAGTTTTCGGCACCTACGATTACACTCTGTGTCTTCACCTCGTTGAATAAGCTAAAACGCCACTGATGATTGAAGCGTACAAAAAAACTACGAAACCCAAAATTCTCATTCAAATATTTTTCCTCTTCTGCTTGATATGTTCCATCGAACCATTTTTTCCACGAAAATGTGCTTTTTTTCGCTTTTTCAAAATATCCGCTCAGCGGTTTGAGTGGTATCCATTCAAAGAAAAATTGTGTAAAATGTAACACAAACAATGCTGCTACAATGATAAGCAACACACGAGGAGTTATATTTTTTTTGCGTTCTTCCATAATTTAGAATCTAAAATAAATAAAAGGATTGAACCCAAAAGCACTGATTGAAGCAATCGAAAAAATGAGCAGAATAAGTACCACAACAAACATTGTGATGTGTTTTTTATTGTCATAATTAGCAAAAAACACACTTTCGTTCCAACGCTTTCCAAAGGTAAAAAATGTGATAAATGAAAAAATAACTGCAACAAAGAGATAAAAGAAAAATTCCGGATTCATTGCAAAATCTCCTTTTTCAAACGCAAAAAGCCGTTTTACAAAAGCAATAGCATCACCAAAATGCTCTATTCTAAAAAACACCCAACCAATTGCCACCAAAAAGAATGTAATAAGAACACGAGGTAATGCCCCTATTTTTTTATATACTTTTAACAGGAATGCCCGTTCCAACACCAAAAACAAACCATGATATGCCCCCCAAAAAATAAAATTCCACGATGCACCATGCCATAAACCTGATGCTAAAAACACAAACCACAGATTGAAATACAGTCGCGGAGTACTCACTCGATTACCTCCAAGCGGAATGTACAAATAATCGCGCATCCACGCACCAAGTGTCATGTGCCATCGTCGCCAAAATTCAGTAATGCTCTGCGATACGTACGGATTATTGAAATTTTCGGGAAAACGGAAACCCACCATTCGGGCAATTCCTATTGCCATATCGGAATAACCGGCAAAATCGAAATAAATTTGAAACGTGTAAGCCAAAATTCCAAACCACGCCGTTGCCGTGCCCACATCAGCGTAATTGAGCGCAAATACGCTATCGGCATACACACCCATTTGGTTGGCAATAAGCACTTTTTTTGCCATTCCTATTGCAAAACGGTAAAAGCCAGTTAGAATATTATCCACAGTTTCGTTTGCCGAACGGTCTTCAATTTGATCGGCAAGGTCGTGATAGCGCACAATTGGTCCGGCAATCAACTTTGGAAAAAAGATAATATACAATTGATAATTCCAAAAATCGCTCAACGGTTTGTGAACACGGCGATACACATCGACCACATAAGTAATTGATTCAAAAGTATAAAACGATATACCGATAGGCAAAACCAGTTTTGTCCAATGAATATGCGTTTCGCTCCCCAATAAGGATAAAACCGCATTGAGATTTTCAACAAAAAAATTGGAATATTTGAAATACACCAACAATCCAAGATTGATACTCACCGAAAGAGCCAACAATAATCGCCGCTGATTTTCTCGTTTCGATTGCGACATCCATCGCACCAAATGAAAATCGAGAAATGTGGTTCCCAGAATTACAAAAATAAAGCGCGGTGCGCCCCAACTGTAAAAGACTATACTAAATAGCAGTATAACAATGTTTTTCAGTTTCTTAGGCGCAAAGTAGTAAGTGGACACAAACGCCGGCAAGAAAAAAAGTATAAAAAGAATACTGCTGAAAACCATTTTTTTAGCTATACATTATTCGTGATTAGTTGGGAGCGCAAATTACGTACATTCAATCTACAAACACAACACTTTGAAGTAAAATAATCCTTAACACAGAACTTTTTGTTGTAAGGCAAACTGTTTTCAACAGTCTCAAAACTCATTAATATAAGTAGAAACACTCATTTTAAAATTACGTTTTTTGGCTGAACATAAAATATATACGATGATGTATTTTTGCAAGGTTGTAAAAACTGAATTGTCGGAATCATGATTGCAACAAATTGTAACAATGAATATCAATCGAATATCTATCAATATCATAAAAAACTAATCACTAAATATGATTGATGTAATAATAATAGGCGGCGGAATAGCCGGAATGGAAGCAGCGTGCACACTTCACGATTTTGGTTTTGAAATTATAATACTAGAAAAAGACAAACATTTAGGCGGACATTTGCAAAATTGGGACACGCTTTTTCCTACCAAACGGAATGCTTCGGAAGTGCTCGACCATTATGTGAAAGAAGTGCAAAAACGCAGCATCACCGTATATTTGAATACCGATGTTACCTCGGTAACGAAACAAGACAACGGATCGTTTGAAATCAATACTTCGCGCGAAGTAGTGTTCAAATGCAAAACCGTGCTTATGACTACAGGATACGACTTATTTAACGCCGAACGCAAGGAAGAATACGGCTACAAAATTTATGATAATGTTATTACTTCCGCCGATTTAGAAAAATTATTACAAACAAACAAAGGCGAACTGCGTTCACCATCAGGCAATCCTATAAAAAGTGTTGCCTTTGTGCATTGCGTAGGCAGTCGCGATGAAAAATCCGGCAATCACTACTGCTCCAATGTGTGCTGCGTTACCGGCGTGAAACAAGCCATCAAAATGCGACAATTATTGCCCGAAGCGCAAGTTTTCAATTTCTATATGGACTTACGCATGTACGGTGCCGGGTTTGAAGAAATGTACCGTGAAGCACAGGAAGTATGGCGAGTCCAATTTATTCGCGGCAGACTGTCAGAAGTTGCCGAAACTATTGACAAACGGTTGCAGGTAAAAGCCGAAGATACGCTTTCGGCACGTCCGTTGCGTATGCACGTTGATTTACTGGTGCTACTTGTAGGAATGGAAGCAAGCAAAGCCACAGGCGATTTTGCACAAAGTTGCAACCTTGCCTGCGCACAAAATCGTTTTGTAGAAACAGCTGACTTTCATATAGCATCGAACAAAACCAACGTAGAAGGATTGTTCACAGCCGGCTGTGCCATTGCTCCGCTTTCGGTATTCGACACAGTAAATCATGCTAAAGCAGCAGCACTTACTGTTAAGGAACATTTGAGATTGAATAATTGATTAACTGAATAATTGACTAATCGGCTAATCGGTTAACTGACTAATCGAATAATTGAATAACTGATTAATCATTAACCATTAATCACTAACCATTAAAATAAATGAACAAGTTCGGCTTTACCACTGCAAAATCTCGTGTGATAGAATACGACAATATGCACAATAAACTCCTCGACTATATTATTGAAAACGAGCCGTCATTTAGTGCTTGTTTGTCATGCGGATCGTGTACAGCAACGTGCAGTGCCGCTAATTTAACCAATTTCAACATTCGTCGCTTGAATATTCAAATCCGCCACGGCGAATTAGACGGTATTCGGCAGGAAATAGATAAATGTATGCTGTGCGGCAAATGTTTATTGGTGTGTCCGCGAGGGATTAATACGCGGAATGCTATTATGTTGATGAAGAAAGGACTTGTTAGTTTGGAATTAGACAATTAAATTGCTTATTATCACACTAATTACACATTTAAGAACTAACTATAACACCCCTAATAAAGCATATATATTAGGGGTATAAAAAATAAAAAAATATGGAAAATTTTGCTTGGTTCACACTTCCATTCAGCATTGGAGCACTCATATTAGCAGTTACGTTAATTGTAAAATACGTAGTATGGATTTTGCAACTCTCAAAAATAGACAAACTGCGTATACTCAATTCAATTTTCACCATACGTACACTTCGAGCTATTCGCGAGGTATTTATGGAATGTTTATTCCACCGCAATGTATTCAAAATCAATCCTATTTTGGGGTATATGCACATGAGTTTTGCCTTTGGCTGGTTTATGCTCATTATTGTAGGACACATTGAAGCCTGCGTGCAAGCGGGATCGCTTTCTATAACGCCGTGGCAGGCAGTATTTTTCCGCTATTTTGAGCACGCACCGTTTTTCGGGCACAAACTGTTTGCGCAACTGATGGATTTTATTCTGCTCTACATTCTGAGCGGGGTATTTATGGCGTATGCCAAACGATTGAACAGCAAACTGTTTGGCATGAAACGTACTACAAAATTGCGCACTCGCGATTATATTGCCATGAGTGCACTATGGGGAATTTTTCCACTGCGACTGCTTGCCGAAGGAGCCACTGCGGCATTGTACGGCAATGGTGGTTTTTTAACCAATGGCGTGGGTACAATAATGAATTTTATGCACGTTACGCCTGCTGTCGAAAGCGGTTTATGGTGGGCTTATTCTATCAGTTTAGGCTTGTTTTTCGTAACACTGCCGTTCACTCGCTATATGCACATTTTGACAGAAGTTCTGTATATTTTCTTAAAAGAATACGGTATAAAACTAAAAAAAGAATATAATTCGTTTTCCAAAATTCAAGTGTATTCATGTTCGCGTTGCGGAATTTGTGTAGATGCCTGCCAAATGCACCATGCCAATATATCGAATAATCAATCGGTGTATATTCTTAAAAATATGCGCGACGATAATTTGACCGACCGCAAATTGTATAATTGCTTGCTCTGCGGACGCTGCGAAAAAGCCTGCCCTGTAAATATTAATTTGAACGATTTGCGCATTTCGCAACGCATAAAATCGAGCAAAGAATACAATTCTACCTACGATTTTTTGGAACATTCGCCAGTACCCAAAGCCGATGTGGTGTATTTTTCCGGTTGTATGACTCATCTTACACCGGGTATAAAAAATTCAATCGTAAAAGTGCTCGAAAAAGCAGGCATCAATTATTTGTTTTTGGATAAAGACAAAGGAGCTTGTTGCGGTCGTCCGCTTATGCAGGCGGGGCAACACGAGGCTGCAAAAAAATTGATTGCCTTCAACCGCGAACAAATACTTGCTTCGGGAGCACACACGCTGCTGGTTTCGTGCCCTATTTGTTACAAAGTGTTCCGCGACGATTATGAGTTGGCGCAAGTGAACATTGTACACCACAGTGAATATTTCTTGGAATTGGTTGAACAAGGAAAAATCACCCTCACTCAGTCGGAACAATCATTCGTATATCACGACCCCTGCGAACTCGGACGGGGCTGTAATGTGTATGAACAACCACGTGAACTATTGCGTAAAACAGGAACACTAACCGATATTCGTCAGCAAAAGGAAAATTCTCTGTGCTGTAGCGGCTCGTTGGGCGATTTAAGCCTTTCGATGACCGATCGAAACAAACTAAAAGAAGAAACGCTGAAAGTATTGCTCAAAGGCAATCCCGACGTTTTGGCTACAGCATGTCCACTGTGCAAAAAAACATTTGTAAAAGGCGTTGATATTCAAGTGAAAGATATTGCCGAAATTGTGGCGGGAGCTATGAGATAATGGTTA
>JAISIO010000185.1 GCA_031262005.1 Bacteroidales bacterium | reverse complement strand
CACGAAGATACGCAATTACCAACAAGCTAACAAATTGCAAATCAGTTATTTATCAACAATTACGATTTTAAATTGTTGATAACCACCGTTTTGCGAGAATTTTTATGCGTTTGACGTGGACGAAAAACCTATAACGGAGGGAGAATTTAAAACAATAGTATATTTTACAACAAAGGGAGAATTTATAAAAGAGGTGAAAATTACCGATGAAAACAAAAACGAATCGCTTTCGGAAATACGCTATGTATTCCTTGACCTTCTCCGCTCATTTTACATTGCATTAGGCTGGCTGCTCATTCCATTGGCTGTGGCTTCTTTTACCGGATTGTTAACAAAAGGCACATAAAATCGACATGCGACTTTCAGCAAGAGGTTTTAATCCCTTATTCGTAGGGCAACGAACGAAAATTTAATTTCTTAATCTATTGCGTGTAGAGACGTAGCGTGCTACGTCTCTACAATTTTCGTACAGTTGCCCTAAATCAAAACTATTTCCTTAGCGTGCATTAAGAATAATTTCATAGTTTTGTGCCCGATTGGTAATTTTTGGTTATCAATCAAATACAAAGATTCGTCTAAAAACTCTCTTGTTCTATATGCACCACAGGTTACTTTTTATAATTGCAGTACTAATTGCAAGTGTTCAATTGCAAGCCCAACAAAGCGAGAAAATTACCGCTCAACCAGTGTTTTCTGCCGATTACAGTATGGGTACGTTTCAGCACACCGAAGGTGAACGGGAACGAATTGCCTCACATTTTGTTTCGTTTTCGGCGTTACTCAAAACTGGCATACACCCTCAGAGTTTTTTTGTCGATTATGGCAAACCGCGTATCGGCGTATCGGCGTTGGGCGGCGTTTTTAGCAACCGCGCTGTATATGGCTCGGTGTGGGCGGTGTATCCTACGTGGCAATTTGAATTTTTTTCCGATAAACAAGTAGGCTGGAACATCAAATTGGGAACAGGATTGGCTTATTTCTCTCGTCCTTTCGACAAATTCGATAATCCCAGCAATTTTTTGATTGGTTCCTCAATTACCAACATTACCGAAATTGCTGCCAATGCATGGGTTGCTCTTGCTCCTCAGTTGCAACTACAAACGGGCGTATCGCTCTATCACTTTTCCAACGCACACGTGCGAATACCAAATATTGGTTTAAACAAAGCTGCTATTCGCTTTGGTTTGATATATACGCCCAATAGAGAATTTCCGCGACTTTCGGCACGAGCACGCATACTTACGCCACGCGATAGTGCGTTTCACCGTGAATTGCAGTTCTCGTTCGGCAGACACGAGTTAGCTTTCACCACGCTTCCTGTGGACGGACCGTCGTATTCTATTTTCAAACTCGGTTACTTTTCTACCAAACGTTTGCAACGCATACACGAAATAAAAATAGGATTGGCAGCAGCATTTTACAACAGTTATTTTACCTACATGAAATTTGACCAATCCGATGGCATACGGTTTTTGCAAGCCACTCAAATCAAACTTGTTGCCGGACATGAATTTTTAATCCGTCGTTTTGGATTCACTACCGATATTGGTATTATCGTAAGCGATCCATTCTATCGCAAAACAATTTTAAACAAACAATCGTTCGGCGACCAATGGCTGAAAAGTTTTCTTTCGGCTCGTTTGGGACTGCAATGCTACGTGTTTGGCAATGCGTTTTCTGCACAAAAAGTAGCCTTAGGCTTGTTTGCCAATACTCACGGAACTACTGCCGATTATTTGGAATTTAGCGCAAGTTTTGAGTGGTAATTATTCAAGGAAATTGTATCTTTGCCCAAACTCTATGCTCACAATGAATTATTTTACCAACAAAACAATTTGGATTACTGGCGCATCAAGCGGAATAGGGCGAGAATGCAGTGTGCAACTTGCAAAAATACCGAAGGTTTCGCTCATACTTTCGGCTCGCAATGTCGAAAAATTAGAAGAATTATGTAACGAATGTAGGAATGCAGGCGCACAATGCGAAATTCTACCGTTAGATTTGGAACAAACGCATACCTTGACCGAAAAAACCAATCACGCGCTTTCACTATTCGGCGGCATAGATGTAGTAATTCACAACGGAGGCATTAGCCAACGCTCGTTAGCCGAAGAAACACCCATAGAAAACGACCGAAAAATCATGGAAATTGATTATTTTAGTACTGTAATTATTACCAAAGCTCTTTTGCCTCACATGATTGCCCGCAGGAGCGGACATATTGTGGCGGTAAGTTCCATCTCCGGTTGTTTTGGTTTTCCGCAACGCACGGCGTACTGTGCAGCAAAACACGCTATGTATGGCTATTTTGAGGCTTTAGATATTGAAATGCGCCAACATAATGTAGCAGTAACAATTGTTGCACCGGGCAGAATACAAACCAATATTTCGTACTCGGCACTTACCAAAGACGGAACGCCACACGGAAGCATGGACGACGGGCAAGCAAACGGAATGCCTGTGGAACTGTGCGTAAAAAAAATGCTCAAAGCCATTGCTCGCCGCAAACACGAAGCCTTAATCGGTAGAAAAGAAGTGATAATGGTATATTTGTATCGTATAGTTCCGAAAATTTTTCATATAATTGCAGGTAAAATTAAAGCAACGTAATTTTAGTAGACGAGTGGACAAGTGAACGAGCAAACAAGTGGACGAGTAAACGAGGTACACAACAGCCTTATCAACTTACAAACTTGTAAACTTATCAACTTGTAAACTTATCAACTTGTAAACTTACAAACTAATAAAAAAATGAAATACACAATCCGAGGCATACAACAAATAGGAATTGGAGTAGCCGACATTGAAACCGCATGGAAATGGTATCGTGAAAATTTGGGTGCCACCATTAAAGTATTTGACGATGATGAAACGGCAGATTTTATGCTCCCCTACACCGGTGGCGAAAAACAACGCCGTCGCGCTATTCTTGCCGTAAATTTGCAAGGGGGTGGCGGTTTTGAAATTTGGCAATATAAAGGCAGACAGTCGCTAGCGCCACAATTTCAAATCCAACTTGGCGATTTGGGAATTTTTGCGGTAAAAATCGGAACAACAGATGTGCACAAAGCACATACTTTTTTCACACAAAAAGGCGAAAAAGTATCAGCAATTGAGAGTAACCCACTTAATGAAAAATATTTTTGGCTGCAAGACCCATTCGGCAATTACTTTCAAGTAACGCAAAAACCGCATAAATTCTCGGAACAAGGCACAGTTACTAATCTGGTGATAGGTGCAGTAGTGGGTGTTCCGAATATTGACGAAGCACTAACGGTATATCAGGATATTTTGGGTTACGATGTGGTGGCTTTCGATAGCAAGATTTCCGAAAATTTCACCGATTTGGCACACGTAGCTGGAGGAATAGGAAGTTTCCGTAGAATAATTTTAAAACATTCGGAAGAACGCATCGGCGGTTTCGGACAACTATTCGGACCGTCGGAAATTGAACTCGTGCAAGTTACCGATCGCGAGCCGCGCCGTATGTTTGATGGTCGTTTTTGGGGCGATCACGGATTTATTCACCTCTGTTTCGATATGCAAGGAATGGACGCTTTGCGCACATACTGCGCCGAAAAAGGATACGCATTTACCGTAGACAGTTTTGAGGCACTCAAAGGAAACAGTTTCGATATGGGCGATTCACAAGGATTATTCTCATACATTGAGGACAAAGGCGGAACACTCATAGAATTTGTGGAAGCACACAAGTTACCGTTAATAAAAGGATTGGCATTGAACTTAAAAAAACGCGACCCTAAAAAACCAATTCCGGCAATGCTACTAAAAATGTTGCGTTTTAAACGCTACAAAGAAAAAAAATAAATCGCCGAGTTGCGTATTTAAAATAAAAGCATACTTTTGTACAAATTTTTAAAAACAAATAATTATGGCTCATAAAATTTCTGATGACTGTATTGCATGTGGATCATGTATAGGCGAGTGTCCGGTAGAAGCAATTTCTGAAGGCGAAATCTATTCAATTGATGCGGCAAAATGTACCGATTGTGGTTCTTGTGCCGATGTATGTCCAACAGGTGCAATTTCTGCCGAATAAGACATTTCTATTTGCGGAACCTCAAAAAGCCAACGTTATACGTTGGCTTTTTTTGTGTCGAGAGCTATTTTAGTGGTTAATGGTTAGGGATTAATGGTTAATGGTTAGGGATTAGAGCTAACTTCGGTGTATTAGACAAAAGTGATGCTATTTTTAAGACGTTTTGCTCAAGTGGACAAAAGTGAGGCTGTATTTTTGAACACCTATTCTTATAACAAAAAGTTATCATAAATTTACCCTG
>JAISIO010000180.1 GCA_031262005.1 Bacteroidales bacterium | reverse complement strand
TGCAATTGCAAAACTTAATTTTTTCATTTTTTTAGATATTAAAATTATTTATAGATATGAATTAATAGTTACTTTGATAAGAATAATGTTCAAAAATTTACCTTGAACGCCGTAAGTACATATTTATTGATTAACCACTTCACCTTTAATTGTTAGAACAATCGGTGTATCGGGATTCTTATTCGACTTTATCGAAATAGTTTTGTTAAAATACCCCATGCGATTAGTATCGTATTTTACTCTTATTTCACCCGTTTTTTTAGGTAAAATCGGGTCTTTTGTCCAATCTGGTGTGGTACAACCACACGCTGCGCTCACATCGGTAAGAATTATTGGTTCTTTACCTACGTTTTTAAAGCGAAAAACCGTTTCTCCCGACGAACCTTTTTGTATTACTCCGTAGTCAATAACCAAGCTATCAAATGCAAACGAACTTGTTCCTTTTCTGTATTCGCTTGTTTTATCTTCTTTCTGTTTTTCGGTTTTGTTCGATTGAGCCGCAACAAACATCGCTAAACTCAATGCTACAAGTACGAGAAATAATTTTTTCATGAGGACAAATTTTTATACAAATGTAATTCGTTTTGTGAAACGGAAATCAAAATTCCGGTATTTTTTTTACTTACATAAACCTTGCCAAACTATTTTTGTTATTTTTGCGCCATGCAAACGAACTCTATACAGAAAGCAGCACATATAATTGCCGGAGGCGGCGTGGTAGCATTCCCAACCGAGACAGTCTACGGCTTGGGGGCAAATGCGCTGAACCCTGTGGCTGTGGCGCGAATATTTGAACTAAAAGAACGCCCGTCGTTCGACCCACTTATTGTGCATATTGATACGTTTGACTGGTTTGCAAAACTCACGAAAAATATCCCTCCCGAAATTATTCGTTTTGCCAAGCACTTTATGCCGGGTCCGCTGACGATAGTATTAGAAAAATCGGAAATTGTGCCGCATATTGTAACTTCGGGATTGAATACTGTAGGTATTCGTATGCCCAACAACGCAATTGCGCAAGAATTGATTCGCCTATCAGGTTGTCCTATTGCAGCTCCGAGTGCCAATAAATTCGGGCAGTTGAGTCCAAGTTCGGCAGCTCATGTACGCAAACAATTGCCCGATGCGGATTACATTCTCGATGGCGGCAGCACACAAGTAGGTATAGAATCTACAATTGTTGCTTTTCATGGCAAAGAATGCATCTTACTACGACCGGGAATTATTACCCCTGAGGAAATTGCCCTACATTTACCCGAAGGATATACGCTTGTTGCCAAAAAAACCGAATCAATTGTTGCTCCCGGCTTGTTGCAAAGTCATTATTCGCCTAAAAAACCACTATTTATTTTTGAAAAATTACCCAAAAGCTTCCCCGCAAAAAGTGGTTTGATTGTTCACCAAGCAATAGAAGCTCCCAAAGTTGAACGCTGTATTTTCACCTCTCAAACCGAAAACTATACCGAAGTAGCAGCTCATTTGTTTTCATCGCTCCATGCCATGGAAGATGATAAAAACATTGAACAGATTTATATTCAAGCTGTTGCAGAAAGTGGTTTAGGAGTAGCTATTATGGACAGAATGAAAAAAGCAGCTTTCCAATATAGCGGTCAGTAACAGATTTGTTGCTCATTACAAGTTTCCTTCCCAAATTACATTGTTGCATATAATTTTCTCGGGTTTTTGTTCAAAAATTCCATAAACAGTAGATCCACTGCCGCTCATGGCTGCATATACGGCTCCTGCTACATACATTTCTTTTTTAAGAGTTTCAATTGTGGGGTGTAGTGCAAAAACCGACGGTTCAAAATCATTCTCCACCACTCCCTGCCAATTGCGAATATTTGAATTAATTTCTTGAAACAACAATGTATCTCGTTTATACGGTCGAACACCTGCATATGCTTGTGCTGTACTCACATGAATGTGCGGATTTGACAGCACAATATAATAGCCTGTTAAATCAATCGAAGTAGGAGTAAAAATTTCTCCGCGTCCTGCCACGAATTTTGGTTGATTTTGTATGAAGAACGGGCAATCACTACCAAGTTGCAAGGCAAGTTTTTCTAATTCGTCGATAGGAATGCGCAAATTAAAGAAATTGTTCAAAGCTGTAAGCATAAAAGCAGCATCGGCAGATCCACCACCCAAACCTGCGCCAAACGGTATAACTTTGTGCAAATGAATACGTATCGGTGCAATAGCGTAATATTCGTTCATCAATTGCCATGCTTTTACGCACAAATTTTTCTCCATTGGCGCATCAATGTACACCCCTGTATTCTCAAATGTCAATTCTTTCGCTTCGCCTATTTCCAAACAATCATATAAACCCTTTATAGGATAAAAAAGCGATTCCAAATTATGATAACCGTCGGGACGTTTCTCGGTAATTCGCAGACCGATATTTATTTTTGCATTGGGGAACGTGAGCATACGATAAATTTTTTAAGTGGTTTTATATGTGGTACTCCAACCCTAATTTTTCTTTCAAACTCTCCACTGCAGGATTTTTTTGCGCCAAATACTCAAAACTTGCATGATCACCATATATTTTTTTCTCTACCACAACTTCGGGAACAGAAATTTGCAGCGAGAATGTAACACCTAATTTTTCCCTAAAAAATCGAATAATTACAGGCTGAATTTTTTGTTCAAAGGTAGTTTTCTGCGTTTGCGCTTGCAACACACACTGTAATTCGCTTGCCGAAAGCAGAGTGATTGAAACGGCGGAGGCAATTACTTGCAATTGCATATCTGAGGTAAATTGCTGTTTACATTCTTCCCATGCAGCATTAATATCTGTTTGAGTTATAGGGCGTTGCTGTTGTGGTTTCGGTGTTGTTTCGGGTGTCGCCTGCGATTGTGGTATCGGGG
>JAISIO010000128.1 GCA_031262005.1 Bacteroidales bacterium | reverse complement strand
CCGGTGCACGCAGGCACAAAAGCCGCAACCATAATCACAAGTGCCGTGATAGATGTAATTAGTTTGTGATTCAAACACCAATGCAATTTTTTAGCATACCAGCGGTCGAGCATTGCAAGCCATTTCATTACGGTTTTTTCATACAAGTTCGATTGCGTAGAAACTTCTTCAATTTCACCTTTATCGTTAACAACCACTTTTTTGTTGCGAATTAGTTTTGAAGCAAGCATTGGCGTAAGCGCAATTGCCACTATAGCCGAAACCACAATAGTAATAGAAACAATCCAACCTAATTCTTTAAACATAATACCAGCTTGTCCGCCCAGCATAGTAAGTGGGAAAAATACCGCCACAATAACCATGGTAGTTGCAATTACCGACACCCACACTTCGTTCGTACCGTAAATTGCCGCCTCTCGCGGCGCAGTGCCCCGTTCGACCTGTCGGGTAATGTTTTCGAGCACCACAATGGCGTCGTCCACCACCAGACCCACCGCAATAGTAAGCGAACAAAGCGATATGATGTTGAGCGAACTGCCTGCCACATAGAGGTAAATAAATGCACAAACCAGCGAAATCGGTATGGAAAGAATGATGATAAACGTGGCGCGCCAACGTCCCAAAAAGAACAACACCATGAGGATTACAAAAAGGAAGGCAAAAACTACCGCTTCCGACAGACCGTAAATAGAGTTTTTAATATTTTGCGCACCGTCGTAAATCAACTGAAATTGAATATCAGGCGGCAATGTAGGACGAATTTGCTCCAACATACGGTGTACTTCGCTGGCAACTTGTACGGTGTTTGCGCCGGTTTGTTTCATAATTACCAACCGTGTTCCGTGGTCGCCGTTAATTCGTTCATCAACGGTAATATCGCGAATTGTATCGCGCACCGTTGCCAAATCGCGTAAGAACACTACTTTACCGTTCGCATTCGATACTACTATATTATTAATGTCGGCACTGCGCAAATATTCACTTTGCACACGCAATTGATACTGCTCCTGCCCCATTTTTATAGAACCCGATGCAAGATTCAGGTTGTTTGCCGCTACGGCTTGTCCCACTTGCTCCACCGAAAGTTTGAAAGCATCGAGTTTATTTTGGTCTAAGTCGATGTACACATAGCGTTGCGGCGCACCCGAAAGTGAAACATTACCAATTCCGTCAATTCGGTTGAGCACGTTTATTACGTTTTCTTCTACTATTTTATCTAAGCCGGGATAGCTTTCTTTTGCTGTTACCGCAAACTGCAAAATCGGCATCATTGATGTAGAAAGTTTAAAAATCATCGGACGCGAAGCTCCGTCGGGCAAGGCATCGAACGCCATGTCGATAGCCGAACGCACGTCGTTAACACTTTCGTCGATATTACTTCCCCAATTTAGCTCCAGCGAAATAATAGACATATTGTCTTTCGACTGCGATGTAATTTCTTTCAGTCCGTCAACGGCACTGAGCGAGTTTTCCAATACCTTAGTTATATTGGTTTCTATTTCACTACCGTTGGCACCCGGATATGTTGTCATAATCGACACGTATGGAACGTCAATATCGGGAAATTGGTCAATAGGTAATTTGGTGAACGAGAAGATACCAAATACGATGATTGCCACAAAGATTAACGAAGTGGTAATCGGTTTGTTAATTGCTGTTTTGTATATTGCCATAATTTTAGGTTTTTAGTTGAAAAGTTTACAAGTTAAGAAGTTAACGAGTTGAGAAGATTTTAGTTTTTGTCATTTTTATTTTTTTTACTGCGAATAAGTGAAGCGAGCATTTTTGTTATTTCTTCATTTAAACTCAGAAGTTCTTTATATTCAGCTTCCTGCAAAAATTGCAATTGATATGAAATGAGGATTTGAGTTTCTAATTCTGCCGAAGAAGCTATTGCAATATGCAAAAAGTGAAGTAATTCTTTTTCCGAATAACGTCCGTGTGCCTCTGCAATATTTGAAGGTATTGAAACAGCAGCTCTGCGCATTTGTCCCGTAATACCATATATCTCTTCCTTTGGAAAAGATTGTGTGTAGCGATAAACCAACAATACAAATTGTATTGCTTTTTGCCAAACTATCAAATCTTTATGTGTTGCCATTTCTCGTCTACTCGTCTACTCGTCTACTCGTCTACTCGTTTACTTGTTTACTTATTTACTCTCTTCCTTTTGAATAATTAACGGTGCGCCATCAACCAATTTTGCTTGTCCAACAACCACAAGTTCATCACCATCGTGAATTTCTTCGGTAATAATTTCTGTTTTGTCGTCGAAGCGTTGTCCGAGTTGAACGGCAATACGTTTGGCAACACCGTTATTGTTTACAAACACATAGCGGTCGTTTGACCCTTGTAATTTGAGAACAGCTTGGTATGGAACAACAGTAGTTTTCACGTTTCCAAAACTAATAGATGTGCTTGCATACATACCCGGACGAAGGGTTTTATCAGCATTCGGTATTTTTATTTGTATTTGGAATGTGTGCGTTATTGGGTCTATTGTAGGATAAATAATTTCAATTACCCCCTCAAACGTTTGGTTAGGATATATATCCGAAGTTATTGCCACTTTTGTTCCTTCTTTTAATTGAGAATAGTAGGTTTCGGGAATACTAACAAAGGCTTTCAAATTATTAATTTGCACAAGCGAAAGAATCGGTTGCGCACCGTTGAACAATTCGCCGTTTTCATAATTTTTCGCTTCGATTACGCCGGCAAACGGTGCTCGCAAAAATGTGTTTGCTTGCAAATCGTCTACTTTGGTTTTAGTAGCTTCGTATGATGCTTTGGTTTGGTCGTATTGTTGTTTTGAAATATTGTCGCTCGCATTCAATTGTTTCACACGATTGTAATCCACTGCCAAATTATCGAACTGCACTTTAGCTTGCTCATAGTTACTTTTATCCATTTGCACAAGCAACTGACCAGCTGACACTTGAGATCCTACTTTCACCAGAATGTTTGAAATACGTCCGGGAATGTTTGGAGCTATAGCAACTTTTTCATAGGCTTGCAACACTACCGAAAACGATAAGTTGCGGGCAACTGTTGTTTGCTCTAATTTGAGAACTTGAACATTCGTTCCTTTATTTTCTTCTTGCGCTTGTTCTGTTTTTTTCTCTCCACACGCTGTTACGAGTAATGCTAAACCTATTACAAGGCTTGTAATTCTGATTGATTTCATTGTTCCTATTACTATTAAATTGATTTTTACTTTTTATATTATATTGATATACGATTGATATTCTATTGATATACAGTTGATATTCTTTGATATTCGATTGATATTTATTGTTCTTGGGTTATTAGTTTGTTGTGTGATTTTATAAAGTTATTTAGTTTTACTCCTAAATTATTCAGGTCGGTTACCATTGTTGTATGCGTTTCAATGGGTATCAATTTTCTATTATTTGATTTATCTAACCATGTTTTGCTTTCGTACAAAGAACCTCGGGCAATGTAATAAAATTTTCGGGCATCTTTATACGAATATCGTCCAAAACCTTCGCTGATATTTGCTGCTATTGAATCTGCCGCCCGTGTCCACTGTTTTCCAATAGTATCTTTTGAAAAATAATTCCACGTATCAACAATGTTCCAAACATTCTCTCCAATATTCATAGCCAAATTATAAATTTCCAAATCTTCTAATTTCATACCTATTTCTATTGTCTATTGAACTTCTACCGAATATCAATAAATATCAATTGAATATCTTTTTACATTGTTTGCAACAATTTTTGAAGATTAACTTGTGCGGTTAGCAAATCCATCAATGCTCCAATATATGACCCCTGCGCCGTAATTAAATTATTGTTTATTGTAGTAAGTTCGGTACTCGATACTGTTCCCAGTTCATATTTTTGCATGGTTTTTTGAAAAATTCGTTCCGAAACATCCACATTTTTTTTCTGTAATTCATACGTTTCAATTGCCGAATTGAGCAAAAATCGCAATTGACGTTCTTGCACGCGTAACCCTTCTACTGCATCTTCATGATTAAGCTGTGCCGTTTTAAGGTCTATTTTTGCTTGGGTAAGTTTTGAATATCGCTCCCCGCTCGAAAAAATAGGAATTGAAAGCGTTGCACCAATCGTATTCGGAGGTGTCATATTAAACCCTTCGGCTTCGCCAAAATAAGAGCGTGCGCTGTGTTGGAAGAATAATGCCAATGTTGGAGTATGTTCCCACGTTGCCAGTGCAACTTGCTTTTCCGAAAGTTTTACGTTTTTATCAAGTAATTGCACCGTATAATTGCTGTCTATATCGAATTTCGCTGCGGCTGTTGTATACGCATCGTTATCTCCTAAGAAATTCTCAATTTTATCGTTCAAATTCAGTTCCGTAGTGCTATTCACTCCCAAAATCAAACGCAAAGCATTGTAAGCCAACTCAATATTGCGCTCTGTCTTTTTTACCTCATTGTTAATCAAACCCACCTGCACATCAAGTTGGTCTACGGCAGTTTGTTCTGCCATACCCACTTCATACATTTTCTTGGTGGTTTCAAATAACTTTTGTACGTTTTTCTTACTGCTTTCCAAGAGCGTTTTCGATTGCTCGGCAACCAGCACAGAAAGATACGCCGTTGTAACATTCGCTTTTATAGTCAAATCGCTCAAATTCAAATTGAGTTTCGACATATCAATAGCCAAATTGCTCAACTGCACACCCACTACTTGCATTCCGGTAAACGCCATAGTTGCCTTCAACGTAAGGTCTCCGTAAGGATTCATTGGGATTTCGCTACTGCCGCTACTGCTGCCCATCATTTGCTGTACGGCAGTTAATGCTAATAGCGCCGACTTGTCGTTTGCAATCTGTTCCTGAATTTCCGTGCTCAAACTTCCGCTTGAAGTGCCAAGATCGAGTTCAGCAGCATAGCCCAAAAAGTTGGTATAACCAAGTGAGGCGTCTACATGAGGTAACATTGAGGCTATTGCTTGCCAGCGTGCCGATTCGGCTTTTTGCACTGCAAGTTCGCTTGTTTTCAATGAACGATTGTGACGTAAGGCGTAACCTTTGGCATCAGACAGAGTAAGATGCAGAGTATCCTGCGCAAAACCGCCGAACGATAGTACTGAACACATCAATAGCAGTAAAATTGTTGTTTTTTTCATTTTTGTGAGATAGTTTATATATTAGCTAATTTTTGTTTTGGTATAGTATTGATTGTATTATTGTTGCACATATATGAAATGGCTATGATTTTCTATTTCTCATTGTTCATTCCTCGTTTGTTTTGTACTCGTTTTCTAAAATAGTCCTTCCCTTTTTCGTTAGCAAGTTTTTCAATCATAGTCGAAAGAAAGCGCATACTTATCTGTTCGCAATCATGCATTTGACCTCTACCCGTGTCGGCGTTATCAAATTCGGTTTTCAATTTTTGAAAATCCTCAAATATTTCGCTTGCAAGCTGTTCGGTATCAAAATCATGAGAATACACGTTTTGCGCTTTCCCGCGTTCTATGCTGTCGTACAAACTCTTCATCAAATATTTATCACGAATTTCGGAGTGTTCGGCATAAATTTCAGGATAATATTTGCGAAATTCAAAATCAAGATGCGGATTAAATTCATTGCTAAGAGCGTGCATAATACTCACTTGCTGCAAAATCTCGTCAATCACATTTTCTGCCACCATATTTTGTGTGTGTTGACGGTGCATTTGTTGAAACCTTGTCATGCAATAGTTGAATATGTGTCGCACCAATTCTTCTTTATTTCGCGCCACTTTCAAAAGATTCCGCTTAGTGATAGGAATATGTTGCGCTATATTATCCATAGATAATGAGCGTACTCCGTATACGGAAAATATTTCCATCACTCGCTTTATAATATCCGCTTCCGTCAAATTCATGCGGCAAAGATAGATTTATTTTTTTACACACAAAACATTTTTATAAAAAAACGTTTCCTTTGGAAATAATTATGCGTATTGCATTACGCAATAGTATTTATATCTCGAAGTAGTGGTGATGACAAGGGGGGCAATCCCTTGTTATATCATTGTTGTTGCCGGCAAGGAGGTAAGCTCCCTTGTTTGTACAAATGTATGTATTTTATCTTCAATATAGCAAAGATGATTTTGAAAAATATCATACTTTTGCAGTCACAAAAACACAACTATTTCAACTAACTATAAATACCAAATTTTTAATTACACTCATGCAAAAAACTATTTTCTTCCTCCTTGCTTTTGCAATTACAACAACCGTTTCGGCACAGCAATTTCCGTTTCCGCATCACCACTCGCACGCTTACGGATATGCTTCCGCTTCCGTCAATCACGAAAGTGTAAAAAAAGCTTACGAAACATGGTATGCTAATTGCATAAAACCCTGCGGCGACAACGAACTGCGCGTGGTAAACAATTCGCACAACAACGATTTGACGGTTTCCGAAGGCGTTGGCTATGGACTTGCAATTTTTGCCTACATGGGCGAAAAAGAAAATTTCGACAAATTGTTGAATTATTACAAAGCTCGCCTGAATGAACGGGGATTTATGAATTGGGAATATTTTGGGTGCGCAACCGGCGACAACAAAAAGAATGCTGCTGCCGATGCCGACTTAGATGTAGCCATAGCACTCATGGTGGCTATGGTGCAATGGACTAACGACGCCCGCTACAAAAAGGAACTCGATGCTCTGCTTGCTGGTTTTGAATCCTACTATTTTGTAAACTGCAATGGTGTGCTTGTGCTCAAACCCGGCGATATGTTCGGCAGTTGCACTTGTACCAATCCTTCGTACTATTCGCCGGCATATTACCGCGCATTTGCACAGTATACCGAAAAACAGGGCGATAGCGAATCGGCTCGATTTTGGAATACGGTTGCCAACGACAGCTACACAGTGTTACTCAAAAATGCACACCCTAAAACAGGACTTATATTTGCATGGACAAATGCAGAAGGAAGCGACCCTACCGATTGTGGCTATCAGGTAGCAGGTTCGGGAACATACAATTCCTATCAATACGATGCCTGCCGTATGCCGTGGCGCATAGCAACCGATTACTTGTGGTGGGGCAATGAGCAAGCGAAAGAGTTATTACAGCGCATTACTCATTTTGTAAAAGCCCCTATTTGGCAGCACCTCGAAGACGATGGTTCGGCATGGTACGGTGCAGGCGGCATT
>JAISIO010000097.1 GCA_031262005.1 Bacteroidales bacterium | reverse complement strand
GAAGGTATCAATTTGTATTTTCCCGATTTCAACTGTAAGGACAAACGCAAGCTCACACAATTTGTAAAATCGGTACGTATAGCAATGGACGCTTCCAAACAGTTTAAATTTAAAAACACCCGCTTGACGGTTATTCTCCACGCCGGCAGCACCATTGATTATAATTTTCAATACTGCCTTATGCAGGAAGCTACCGAAGTGCTTTTTATTGACAAACACGATGTGATAAACAATTTTTATGTACGCGGACAGCGCATGACCACCGAAACTATGGACGAAGTGAGTTTTTTTGCCCAACTGCTATGCCATTTTTACATAGCCCGCTATTATACGGGAACAACGGATATTTTGCAGCTCAATATAGAACGCTTCACTCCCGAAGATATAGCTTTTGTGCTGTCGGTTGATTACCCCGAAAATACGTGGGAAATGTACTTGTATATGCTTATCGGCATTGCTGTGTTCATACTTATAGTGTCTCTGTTATACACCGTTTTTGTGCCTTTTTCCGGTTGGGTCAATAAACATATCAACAGCATTTTGGTTATTTTAATCATTCTTGTGTTCGAAATGGTGGTGCTGGTTATCAACATATTTCAAAGTATGTGCAAAGACGACTCGTTCATATTTATTGACAAACACCCCCAACTGCGTTTCATTATGCCGCTATTTCTTGTACTGCTTGTTCCCGTTCTCATTGGAATATTTAAGAAAAAGAATTTGCCGTAAGAAAACAATTCATCAATACACAACCCATCCAACACACACAATACTATGTATCAAAGTATTACAAACTTTCAAAATCAAATACACACTGCCCTTGCGCATTATTTTCAAACGAATCATGAGCAAGCCGAAACAGTTCGCAGCGAATGGTTGCAATCGTTGCTACCGCACCATTCAATAACAGCCGCAGAACAAACCATTCTTTTACTTGCTCTCATGCCTCATATCAGTCCGCAAACGCTTGATTTGTTTTTTGTGCAAAACAAAGACTTAGATCGCCCCTATACCGAATTTGGCGGTTGGAAAGGATTGTCGCATGGCGGATTTCTGCCCACAGGGCAAACAGCGCAATTTCTCATAGAGAATACTTCCGACACTCCCCTCTCCCTTCGCCACTTACTAAGCCGAGAACACTGGTTTTACACCGAAAACATAGTACACCTCGAAGGACAGAGCGATGGAGAGCCTTTTTTGAGCGGCAGATTGGTAGTTTCCGAAGAATTTTTGGCAACGGTACACGGCAAAAAATTCGAGCCTGAGTACAGTGCCGATTTCCCCGTCCGTCGTATTACCACTCCTTTGGAATGGAGCGATTTGATACTACCTTACAACCTGCATGAGGAATTGAACAATATTATGTGCTGGATACACCACTGGCACGAAATACTAAAGAACAAGCAACTCAACCGCATTATTAAACCCGGCTACCGCTGCCTATTTTACGGTCCGCCGGGAACGGGTAAAACACTGACAGCTAAACTGATCGGAAAGCAAAACGGTATAGATGTGTATCGAGTAGATTTGTCGATGATAGTATCAAAATATATAGGCGAAACAGAGAAAAATCTTGCCCGCATATTCGATAAAGCCGAACACCAAAACTGGATACTGTTTTTCGATGAAGCCGACGCTCTGTTCGGGCAACGCAGCGAAACACAATCGTCAAACGACCGCCACGCTAATCAGGAAGTAGCCTATCTATTGCAACGTATAGAAAATTTCCCCGGCATAGTAATTCTCGCCACCAATTTAAAGGGAAATATAGACGAAGCCTTTTTCCGTCGTTTCCAATCCTCGGTGTACTTTCCCATGCCCGACGAAACAATGCGCCGCACCCTGTGGCACACTATGCTGCCCACCGAATGGATCGCAGAAAGCAATGAAATTATAGAGACGGCTTCCAAATATGAACTTTCGGGCGGGAATATCGTGAATGTAATTCAAACCTGCGCCATACAACTCTACAAGCAATCAACACCAATACTCACACCCGAAATAGTAGAAGAAGCTATAGCGAAAGAACTGATGAAAGAGGGTGTAAGAGCTATAAAAGCGTAACTATTCTACAATAGCAGTATTTTTTTTTACTATAATGCGTCATTTTCAATAATTTATGTTACTTTTACGACAATGTATTACACTACACCTAATCTATCTAATAACTTTTAAAATAACTACATTATGGGAAAAAAAGAAAACACATTAAGGCTTCGTAAGTATATTTTAGATAAAACGGATACTGAATTTGACCCAAAAGATTCAGAAGAGCCTATTACTGTTGAAGGTGATTTAGATTTGACCAATGTAACGGTTGAGAAACCTTTGAAGTTTAAAAACTATACCTTTAAAGGTAAAATCAAAGCTATTTACAGCACGTTTAAAGAAAGTGTTGAATTTGAAGAGTGTACATTTGAACAAGAAGTTAATTTCGGTGATTGCGAACAAGCGCATACTGTATTTGAAAAATCCGTCAATTTCAAGGAATGTACCTTTGAACGCAAATTTCATTTTGTTGGCGTTATTGTCAAGGGAATGGCAGACTTTGAAGGAAGTACTTTTGAGAAAGAAGTAAATTTTCTTTGTGCGAAATTTGAAAGAGCTTTATTTCTGTGTAATACCAAACTTCATGACGAAGCAGATTTTAAATCAATGAACATAACAAGTTATGCGAAGTTTGATAAGATGAAGTGCTTGGGAGAGCAGAAGAATATTGATTTTACTGGTTCGTCATTTGGCGATAAAGTAACTTTTGAAGAAATTTGTTGCAAAAGTAAACTATTACTGATTGCAGTAAAAGTAAATTTTTTCAATTTTAAAGAAGCAAAACTCCATAATACATTCGATGTTCGCTACATAAGTTGCAATGAGTTTTTTTGTGAAGGAGTCGAATTTCGAGGAAAAGTTGATTTTGATTCCACGCACATAAAGTTAACGTTGAATTTAAACGGCAGTAAGATTTACGACGATTTTTCATTAAAAAGCGTTGTTGTTCATCAAGTTCATTTTAATATAGATGTAAAATCGGACGGAAGATTAGATTTGCGAGGATTCAAATTTGAAGTAATGAAAGATTCCGGTTCAAAATGCGATATGGAACGATTTCTTAAACTCTTTAACGAAAAGCAAAATGATGAAAAATTCACTCGCGACCCATATATAGAATTGGAGTGTTTTTATCGTACACGAGGAAGAATAAAATTTGCCGATGAGGTTCATTATGAAGGTAAATCTCAGTTAAGAAAATATGCTTTTAAGAAAGCCTCAACTATCAATATGAGCAGAACCGAAAGATGGTTGGACGGGATTGTAAAAGTTCTTACCGGTTACGGCACAAAAAACAAACGACTCTTGTTTATCTTACTTGGGGTAATTGCATTCGGAGCTGTA
>JAISIO010000065.1 GCA_031262005.1 Bacteroidales bacterium | reverse complement strand
CGAAACCAAAATTCACCATAATCGTACAATCCCGTTTTCTGCCAAATAAATATACGGCAAAGCCCGATTATGCCAAGAATTGCGCCCAAAATCAAACCGGTTAATAATTCTTTGCGCATGACGTACCACCAACTTTTGAGGGTCAATTCGCCCAAAGCAAGCGACCGAATAATAATAGAAGCTGCTTGCGATCCGGAATTGCCGCCACTTGAAATAACTAACGGAATAAATAACGCAAGCATTAACGCCTGTTCTAATTCTGCTTCAAAAAAAGTCATTGCCGAAGCAGTGAGTAATTGCCCAAAAAACAGTATGATAAGCCAGCCGGCACGTTTTTTTACCATTTCGAGCAACGAAGTTTTGGTGTACGCCAAGTCCAATTCCTCGGCACCCCCGAACTTTTGAAAGTCTTCGGTACTTTCTTGCTCCTGTACGTCCATTACGTCGTCCACAGTTACCATGCCGAGTAAAGTGCCGTCGCTTGCCGTTACCGGAAGAGCCACACGGTCTTGATCGGCAAATACTTTTACAGCAACCTCTTGGTCGTCGTAGGCGTTGAGTGAAACAAAACGGGTATCGCTAATGTCCGAAATCGACTGCTCGGGTGATGCTAAAATGATTTCCCGAATTTTAATGTCATCAATTAATCTCCATTGATTATCAACAATGTAAATTACATTGAGCGTTTCGGAATTATGCCCGAACTTGCGAATGTGTGCTAATGCTTGTTGCACCGTGTAGTGCGGTTTTATGGCAACATATTCGGGTGTCATCAAACGCCCGATGCTGTCTTCCGGATAGCCCAAAAGTCGAGTAGCAATTTCACGTTCTTCTTTTGAAAGCATTTGTATTAAACGCTGACAGACCGTGCCGGGCAATTCTTCAAAAAAAGCAGTACGATCATCGGGGTCAAGGTCGTTAAGCAAGCCTGTGAGTTTATTTACACTGCTTGCCAAACCTTCAATAATGTCTTCTTGTGTTTCATAAGTTAAATATTGAAACGTTTCCTTTGCAGGCATTCGAGAGAGTAAACGAAATACAATAATTCCTGAATTTTTTGGGAGGTTCTCAATAAATTCGGCAATTTGAATAGGACCAAAATCCACCAATTCCTCTTTGAGCGTTTTCCAACGTTTTTCCTCAATAAGTTTTGTGAAATGAGCCGGCATTTCTAATTCGTTCATACGGAAATGGTATTATCAGTTACTCCTAAGTTTACTTTTATTTCATTCCTGTGAGAACAAGAATGTCTTCTTTCTTTGCAAAATTTTCCCACTTGTGTAGGAATTGGCGAATATATATGGAAGTACCCTTTATGTGCACTTTATTTTATTGCTCGCAAAGGTAATTCTCTTTTTTGTTTGAACAAGTGAATAGAGCGATTTTTTTATTGGAACTACAATTTCTACACATTGTTTTCTGTGATTTTCCAACCTGCGATTTCGGGACGTATAGGGCGACCGTTTTTTAGGCATACACACGTTGTTTTTGCTTCAATCATTCGTTGATGATCGGGCAATCTTTCTATCCATTGGTGTATTACAACACGTACATTACCTTCTTTGCGCATGACGAGTTTTACCACAAACGAATCTTGGCTTTTGAGCGAGGCTTTGTAGTCAATTTCTACTCGTGCAACCACCAAATCAATGCCTTCGTTGTGCAAAGCGGCAAAATCAATATCCTGCGTAAGTAAATATTCGTGGCGTGCGTGTTCTAAATAATTTTGATATACCGAATTATTTACAATTCCCTGTAAATCAAGTTCATAATCACGTACTTTAAATTCTAATTCGTAATCGGCTTCTAAGTTCATGGTTTAAGTTTGTAAGTTTATAAGTTTTGTGTTTATTAGTCTCGTATCTTGTGTCTAAAAGTCTCCTATCTCGTGTCTCGTTTTCTTGGTTCTTGCAGGCACGAATACAATTTTCGAAAAATATCGGTATTGTCGTAATACCCGTTAAACAATTCTGCTCCGTTTCCTATGGCATACACAGGTATGCGAGTGCCTGAATGCGCAAATGTGGTATACGAAATTCCTGCTTTTTCGGCAAGTATAGCATTGATAGTAACAGTGATAGCCTCGCTACGTCGCACAAGGCTTTTTTCATCAGCTGCTACGGAATAGCATGTTATAGCCTCGTCGTTGGTCATACGGGTAGTTTTATTGAGCGCAAACTGAATGGATCGGTTTAAGCGTACACTATCGTAAGCCTGCAATTGAAACCCCGGTTCGGTATTTATATCGTAGTATGCAGAGAGAAATTGAATACACGTGTCGATGGTAAATAGCGGTGTGTGTTCAATTTTTTCGGCAAGAAGCGGTGTAAGTTTTGCATACGATATGTGTTGATGCTGCAAAATAGGAATATTCAACCAATAGGGATTGATAGCCGCACCCATAGCCACGCCGCCGGTTTCGTGGTCGCCGGTTACTACAATAAGGGTTTCGTCCGGATTTTTTTT
Organism: Bacteroidales bacterium; assembly: GCA_031262005.1. Lineage (GTDB taxonomy): Bacteria > Bacteroidota > Bacteroidia > Bacteroidales > UBA1715 > WQTX01. The sequence continues at coordinate 285 of JAISIO010000065.1, read as the reverse complement.
GTAGAAATCCAAAGCTTGCCGTATAGCTTTGTCAAATTCGGCTACTTCATACACCATGGTTGCGGCATCGTTGGCATGACACGCCCAATCTATTTTCCCGCCTTCTATCATCATAAAAAAACTTCCGGTATGTTCCAGCGTTTTTATAGCAGCATGAGTAACATCGGCAAGGGTAAAATCATGTTCGTTTTTTTCTATGCCAAAGGCAAATTCTTTGTTCACATCGAGTATAGCAATAGGAGGTTCTATGGTGGAGGCAATTATGACGCTATCAATGTCGGAGAT
>JAISIO010000151.1 GCA_031262005.1 Bacteroidales bacterium | reverse complement strand
GGAGTGTATGTAGTATTTTCTATGAATGTAATAATTTGTGGAGAAATAGCCACAATTTTTTGCACCGGAATCACCGCCAACGTGTGTGTGTGCTCGCTCAAACCGTACAAATACCACTCGCTATGAAATTCTCTCACATAGTAGGGGTGCACAACTTCTTGGCGAATAGTATCATCAAATTCTTTAATAGTAAGCTCTATAACACGTTTTTGTTCCGTTGCATCAAAAATTTGTTTCAGCCACCCTATGCCTTTAAGTAGTTTATCGGAATTTTCAAATGCTACGAATGAATTATTCGGTAACGGATTAAGCACAATAATAGCCTCGATTTTTTCAATAATTTTCAGAATATCGCCCAAATGTGCGTAATTTTTAAACTGTTTGAGCGTGTTTACCACTTCCGTTAAATTATCAATATCTGGCTTGCTTAATTGGCAGTTTTGCAACGAAAAATTTTCATCGGAATATCTATAATTACCGTCAATGCACACAATAGGTGCGCTGTAACCTACAGGCGGTTGCTCGCGCATGAGCGCAATATCGTATTGAATGGAACGTTTGCTTACTTTTTCTACACTAAATTCGTTGGTTAATTGTTGCGAAACTTCGTTGATTAAATCGTCCAACGTCCATGTGCGAGACGTATCGTTCAAACAATTGTCGATAATGCGAAATCTAAAATTTTTTGATTTATGTGCAGGCATATAATAAAGTGTAAAATAAAACAGTAGTGCAAATGTAATGCAATGAGCGGTGTAATGCAACTATTTTGCAACGTTTTTTATGTAAGAAAACTTCTAACAATATATACTTTTGAAAACAAAATGGCTTCGAGAGTCGCTACCACTGGTTACTTGGTCGTTGAGCGGAGCCGAAACGACTTCTTAAAACAATACCGAAACTGTTATCGAATTTTGTAAGGTAAAAGCATTGGGCGGAAGCGAAGAAAATTTCACGCCACGCATATCGAGACTCAGCATAAAAGTAGCAATATTGTCTAAAGGTATTTGCGCACCAACAGAAACAAAACCTCCGTAGCCAAAATAACTGTGCTTGTCTTCGGTAGAGTTATTTGTGCTATAAAGAGTATAACTCACATCGCCTATTTCCATACTGTTACTTATTGCCGCAAGTGCGCCTATAAGTGCGCCGCCTTCAATGAACGGGCTGATGCGAGAATCCTTAATACTCTTGCCATAATGTGCGCCAAGTTCCAGCCCAAAACGATTTTCGGTAGAAGAAATGAACCCTTCTTGCAAATTGTCGCTCATACTCGGCGATTGTGCCGGCGATGCCAATTGTATTTGAAATACGCCTTCGGAACGTACTTTTGACAAATTCACTGTGCTAATAAATGCAAGTTGTTCGTTAAAAAAGTATTGCAATGTTCCGCCGATTTGCAATGATGGTTTGTAGCGCATCATTGCAGGATAATTGGGATTGACAAGAGAAAAATCACTATCGAAATACTCGCTAATTTGTTGTGCATACTCGGGGGTGTTAAGAATGTGGTACAAAGCATTATTCGTACCGCCATTGAAATACTCCGCTGTTTTATTATTGGCAAAAAGTGCACCTATACGCAATCCATAATTTAAGCCTTCGCGGTTTTGAGCGTGCAGCTGCATAATTGTAGCTATGCAACAGATGAGAATAGTTAGTTTTTTCATTCATTCAGATATTAAAGTGATTCACATATAGTTATTCGGAGAATTGCATATTTCAAACAGTATACCTAAAAAGCGGGTATTATATTCTCACTATGTGTTATAAATTCCAGTGGTTGCGAATGTATAATATCGAAACTCATGGCAGGAAGGGTAACTTCTATGTAATCGTTAGTTAATTTAAAATTATTTTTTTGAAATGAGAATGCCATTTCAAGACGAATATTGTGTAACGAAATCTGCACAATTTTTTCCGTGCGCGATTTGTTGAACAGTACCAGAGCAACGGCATCAAAATATACTCGTTTGTACACCAAGAGTTGCTGTTCTATAATCACAAATTCAAATGTGCCGTAAATCAACGGTAAATAATGAGTACGCATAAACACGAGGTCTTGCACTTTGCTTAGTGTCGTTTGTTCATGTTCGGTCAAACCGGTAAATTTCATAGGGCGGCGATTATCGGGATCGCCACCGCCGGGCATGCCAATTTCATCGCCGTAGTAAATCACAGGAATACCGGGAATGGTACAGTTAAATGCGTGTAAAAGAAGTAGTTTGTTGTAACCAATCGGATTCTTTACCGTTATGTGTCGCGCCCAACCTTCGTGTTCGGCATTTTGATTCATCCACAAATCTTCGCCTGCGTATGAAATAAATCGTGGCATATCGTGATTACCCGAAATATTACCCATAAAATGATTGTACCCGAAGTTCAATAATTCTTGACGCAAACAGGTACTTAGTTTTTCAAAATGCACTTGTTCATATAAAAATGCCGAACGAGCTTCGTAGTATAAGTTGAACGAAAACTGTCCGTCGTGCAAACCCGAATTAATATAGGATTTCAGCATTTCGCGTCCGCCGAATGTCTCGCCAATTTGGAAAAACCGTTTGTTGAGCGGCAATTCATATTCTTCTTTCAGTTTTCGAGTGAGCGTGCGCCAAAATTCGGTTTGAATATGTTTGGTAGCATCGTGGCGAAAGCCGTCGATATTAAATTTTTGCACCCAATCGAGCGCAATATTGGTCATCTGATCTATCACTTCGGACTTTGAGAAATCAAGCGTTGGCAAAAATTCTTCAAACCATGTAGTATATCGTTCGGTTTCCCAACGACCAATATTTTTTGACCCATCGGGCAGTAGGAGTGGAGTGCTCCAATCGGGGTGTTCCACAATTATAGGATTATCCTTATATACATGGTTCGCCACATAATCCAAAATGATGTTTATTCCAGCTTGATGTGCATCGTGTATAAAAGCGTGAAACTGATCATCATTACCAAATCGAGGATCAATAGTGTGAGAATTAAGAGGCCAATAGCCATGATAACCGGCGCATTTTTGCCCGTTTTTCTCTTCTGCTTTCAATGGATTTTGTACAATCGGCGAAATCCAGATACTTGTAATTCCCAAATCGTTAAAATATCCGTCTTTGAGTTTTTGATGCAATCCATTAATATTTCCTCCGTGAAAATTAAGTTTTGCATGCACTCCGGTTTCGGTATTAGCAGGAGAAGATTGCGAAGGAGAACCAATAAAAAATCTGTCGAGCAATGCAAAATAAATAACTTGCGCTTCTTTATCGTTGCGAGTAAGTTGCGCATGGGTTGTAACGGCAATAGTGCGAGTTATATCTCCTTTTTTGTTGTTAGTCAGTGGTATAAGTAAATCGTTTGATGATGATGTGTCATTGCATGCAAATACGCGAATAAACGAACGGTCTTGTGTTTTTGCCGCTTCGGGAATACGAATTGCCAAAGTGTGATTGTTTAGTTTGGTAAATTCTTCATTGATAATTATATTTTCCCACAACACTACGTAATGCGTAATAGAGCCTCGAATGGCAACAATAATAGTTTGTTCCAATTCTCGGTAGGGTTCAAGAAAAATTTCGTCTTTCTCTGTAGTAAATGGTACTCGCAGTAAGGAATTGTATCCGCCGTAACCATTTTCTATTACTTCATTGCAATGCGGGTCATTTATCCATTCGCCGTTTACAATCAATTGGTAGGAGTAATTGCCAGGTTCAATTTCTAAATCATACTGCCAGCAATTATCTCTAAATTCAAGGTCAAAACCTTTGGGATTCCACGAATTGAAATCGCCTGCAATTTGTACCGAGTGTGCTATACCATAAAATCGGATAGGGTGAATTATTTTTTTCGATTTTATAAGAATAATCGATTGTGTAGTGTTGTCATCAAACGTAATATCGAGTGTTGATATTGGTGCAACTTTTTTACTATCAACAATATGTAATGCAATTGCGTGTGTTTTTTTGTTTTCCCAAATTTCAATACCTTCGGCTACTGTTAAACTTTGTATGGTTTCGGGGTGCAGTATATAATCGTATAGACAGATTCGGGTGATTTTTAAATCAAGTGTTATGGGAGTGGCGAGTGTGTTTATTTTTGTTTTATACATACTATTCAATTATAATAAATGCCTCGCATTAGTTTGCAAAACGCACAGTAATTTCCCCATCAATGCAATCAATCATAAGCGTTGCGCCATTTTCTATTTTGTTGCCAAGCATAAATTCGGCAATAGGATCTTCTAAATATTTTTGAATTGCCCGTTTTAGCGGACGTGCGCCGAATCGAGGGTCGAACCCTTTTTCTACTAAGAAATCTTTGGTGTTCTGCGATAATTCGATACCAAAATGAAGCGTTGAAATTCGTTGAAATAATTGTTGCAATTCAATGTCGATTATGCTGTTCAAATCTTCTTTTGATAAAGAATTGAATTGTACCACATCGTCAATTCTGTTTAAAAACTCAGGAGTAAAGGCTTTTTTTAGTGCTTTATCGAGTACCGTTTTTGTGTAATCCTGCATTTGTTCTTCACGCGATTTTGCACTAAACCCAAGATTACTACCGAATTCACTCAAATCTTTGGTTCCAATATTCGAGGTCATTATAATAATGGTATTCTTGAAATCAACTTTTCGTCCGTAACTATCGGTCAAATGTCCTTCGTCGAGCACTTGTAGCAAAATATTAAATACATCGGGATGTGCTTTTTCTATTTCGTCGAGTAAAACTACCGAATATGGTTTGCGGCGAATTTTTTCGGTTAATTGTCCACCTTCTTCGTAACCCACATATCCGGGAGGTGCTCCTACAAGACGAGAAACCGAGAATTTCTCCATATACTCGCTCATATCAATGCGTACCAGCGAGTCTTTGCTGTCGAATAAATATTCGGCTAAAACTTTTGCTAACTGCGTTTTTCCTACACCCGTAGGTCCCAAAAATATAAACGAACCGATTGGTTTATTCGGGTCTTTCAATCCTGCTCTATTACGTTGAATTGCTCTCACCACTCGTTTAATCGCCTCATCTTGACCTATTACACTGTGTTTTAATTCGTCATACATTTGTAACAAACGCGAACCTTCTTCCTGTGCAATACGTTTTACCGGAACTCCCGACATCATAGCCACTACTTCGGCAACATTTTCTTCGGTTACCGGCTCTCGATATTGTTCCAAATTATCTTGCCACTGTTTATTAGCTTCTTCAATCTGACGAATAAGGTCTTTTTCTTTATCACGCAACGTTGCTGCTCCTTCAAAATCTTGATTGCGCACAGCCATGACTTTTTCTTGGCGAATAGCCTCCATATCAGCTTCGAGTTGTACAATCGCAGCAGGTACATGCACATTTTGAATATGCACACGTGATCCTGCCTCGTCCATTGCATCAATGGCTTTATCGGGCAAACAACGATCGCTTAAATAGCGATTCGTTAGATAAACACAGGCTCTTACTGCTTCATCGGTGTATGACACTCCGTGATGTTTTTCGTAATGTTTCTTTATATTTTGCAGTATATGTACGGTTTCTTCAACACTTGTTGGTTCCACCAAAACTTTTTGAAAACGGCGTTCCAAAGCTCCATCTTTTTCAATTCCTTGTCGATATTCGTCAAGCGTGGTTGCGCCAATGCATTGAATTTCGCCGCGGGCTAATGCGGGTTTCAAAATATTGGCAGCATCAAGTGAACCGCTTGCTCCCCCTGCACCCACAATTGTGTGAATTTCGTCGATAAAAAGTATCACTTCTTTCGCTTTGATCAATTCATTGAGAATTGCTTTCATGCGTTCTTCAAACTGTCCTCGGTATTTTGTGCCGGCAACAATTGAAGCTACATCAAGTGTAACCACTCGTTTGTTGTACAGCATTCGTGAAACCTGTTTGTTTACAATGCGCAGTGCAAGCCCTTCGGCAATTGCCGATTTTCCTACACCAGGCTCACCAATCAAAATTGGATTGTTTTTTTTGCGACGGCTCAAAATTTGTGCAATGCGCTCAATTTCTTTATCGCGTCCAATAATGCTGTCAAGTTTACCTTCTTCGGCAGCTTTAGTTAAATCGGTACCAAAATTGTCGAGTACTGGTGTTTCTGTACGTTTTTGTTGTTGCTGAGCATTTATCGTTGAACTTGATTTCTGTGGTTGGTCACCGGGTTCTTCTTCTTTTGAGGGATTTTCGACAACGGTAGCTTGTGGTATTTGCACCTGTAAAAGCTCTTTTATGCGGTCATACGTTATATTGTGTGTATTCATAATTTGAGTTGCTTGAGCGTTAGTATCTTTTAAAATAGCCAATAGTAGATGTTCTTCATTAATTGTATCGCTTTTTAGAAACGTAGCTTCTATGGAAATTATTTTAAGTAATTTTTCTACACCTTTTGAAACAGGAATACTTTTGTTTGATAATTGATAGAGAGGTTCCGGTTGGCGTAGAGTTTCTTCTATGTGATGTTTTATTTCTTTGGTATCGCAATAATATTTTTCGAGTAAATCGGTAGCTCTCGATTTTCCGGCACGCAATAATCCCAAAAATATATGGTCAACATCTATGCAAGAATTGCCCAAGCGCACAGCTTCTTCGCGACTATATGATAAAATATCGTGTAATTTTTCGGTATACCTTTTATTCATTCCTATTTGCAAATTAGAAAACCAAAAATACAATAATTTACGATATTACACAATAGTTATCTGAAATTTGGCAAGGCAAACATTGGGATACAATGAAAAATTCCGGGGAGTGTCTTGTTAAGGCAACATAATTTTTGTGTAATTTTGCAGTAACAGTCAAATTTATACTTGAATGCTCATTATATATATCGTATTAATTTTTTATGTCTCACTAGTATTCGCCGCCCTTTACGGTTGGCAAAAAAAAAGTAGGAGTGGGGGTGCTACTGAGATTTTTAGACCAACAATAAGCATAATTGTTGCTCTGCGCAATGAAAAAAAAATAATTCCTACGCTTATCAAAAGCTTAAATAATATTGATTATCAGCATCATCTAATGGAAATTCTACTTGTTGATGACCATTCAACCGACGATACGTTTGCAAAACTTCAAGAATTTACGCATAATAATATGCTGTATACAATTTTACAATGTCCGCCCGAAGTTGTTGGAAAAAAACAAGCACTTGCTTGGGCGGTGGCACAAACTAAAAACGATTATATTCTTTTTACCGATGCCGATTGTCAAGTTCCACCAACATGGATTTCTGCGTATGTAGAGCACATTGCGCAGCATTCGTCAGCACATTTTTTCTTTGGGCTTGTTACTCATAGTGCCGAAAAAAACGTTTTACAGAAATGGTTTACATTAGATTTTCTATCGCTTGTAGCCATGCAGGGTGGTTTGGCAAACGTACACAAAGCATTTAGCTGCAATGCTGCCAATATGTGTATTTCTCGGCAGTTTGCACACAATCAATATGAAACGAATTCTGCTTATTCTTCAGGCGATGATGTATTTCTGTTACACAAAGCAAAACAAATTGATAAAAAAGCGGTTGTGTTTGTAGGAGCAACACAGGCAATGGTAACCACTGCTGCGCCCAAAACCATTAGGCAATTTATAACGCAGCGCATTCGCTGGGCTTCCAAAACGGGTGGTTATCGTGATTGGTGGAGCGTGGCTGTTGCGTTGCTTGTGTATGCCACAAATTTGTGTGTGCTAAGCACGGCTATATTCTCACTACTTACAACTCACTATGAGCCACTCATAGTGGCTTTTGGCGTAAAAACATTTGTTGATGTGTTGTTTTTTGCGTGTATCCTGCCCACTTTCCAAAAACAAAAATTATTACCGCAGGTTGTGGTATTTCAAGCATTTTATGTGCTGTATATAGTATTAATTCCTATTTTTGCGCTGTGTTTCCCTCAGTCGTGGAAAGGACGAAAAATTACATAACTCTATGGTTTTAAATTACATTTGGGTCGGATTTTTTTTGATAGGCTTTGCTGTTGCCGTGTTTCGGGAATGGCTCTATTTGGGCAATGCTGAAGTGTTTTCCGACATGGTGCAAAGTACTTTCAAAATGGCAGAATTAGGTGTAATGGGAATTGCTCTGCCGCTTGCAGGTGTTATGACACTGTGGCTCGGATTTATGAATATAGGCGAAAGGGCTGGAGCAGTGCAATTTATGGGAAGAATTGTCGGCGGATTTTTTTCAAAACTCTTTCCCGAAATTCCGAAAAACCACCCGGCTAACGGGCAACTTTTGATGAATTTTTCGGCAAATATGCTTGGCTTGGACAATGCTGCCACGCCTATGGGATTGAAGGCTATGCAAAGTTTGCAGGAATTGAATCCTAAAAAAGATACTGCATCGAATGCGCAAATTATGTTTTTGGCACTTAATACTTCAGGTTTAACGCTGTTGCCTGTTTCAATACTTGCCCTGCGAGCCACCGCCAAAGCCGAAAATCCCACCGATATTTTAGTGCCCTTGCTTATAGCTACGGCAGTTTCTACGCTTACTGCTATTTTTTATGTGTCTTTTAAGCAAAAAATTAATCTTTGGAATAAAACGGTAGTTTCATGGCTGGGTGGAATTATGGCTGCAATTATATTGATTATTGTGGGATTTATGCAACTTGATCAAGAACAAATGTCGGTCGTGTCGAGTGTGGTAAGTAATTTATTGTTGTTGATTATTATTGTCGGGTTTATGGCTGGAGCACTATACAAAAAAGTAAATGTATACGAGGCTTTTATTGACGGTGCAAAAGACGGATTCTCGACGACACTCAAAATTATTCCTTTTATGGTTGGAATGCTGGTGGCAATCGGTGTGTTTCGAGCATCGGGAGCCATGGAATTACTTATGGACGGTTTTCGTTGGTTCTTTGCGTTATTTGGAATCGACACTCGTTTTGTTGATGCATTACCCACAGCATTAATGAAACCGTTGAGTGGCAGCGGAGCCAAAGCCATGATGGTAGAAAGTATGAATGCGTTCGGTGCTGATAGTTTCGCAGGACGGCTTTCGTGTTTGTTCCAAGGAGCTGCCGATACTACATTTTATATTATAGCACTGTATTTCGGGTTGGTGGGCATTAAAAAAACTCGTTATGCTGTGGCAGCAGGCTTAATTGCCGATTTGGCGGGAGTAATTGCGGCTATTTTTGTTGCATATTT
>JAISIO010000055.1 GCA_031262005.1 Bacteroidales bacterium | reverse complement strand
CACTGTCGGAATAGGTTCCAAAATCTTTTACTTCATAGCCTTCTTTGAGAAGTTGTTGCAAAACGAGTTCTTTCATATAAAACCCTGCGTGGTCGGCTGCTACTGCAATTTTCGGACGTATCATTTGTTATTCTTCTATTGATTTTGCGCAAAAATACGAAACAATTGTAAATTTTTAATTATAAATTGTAAATTATTAAGGAAACCGCACAAATATCTACTAATCAGCTATTAATCAAACAATTATCAAACTATTTTAAATCCACAGATAACACAAATTGCACAGATTTTTTATTACTGTATCTGCGAAAATTTGTGTCATTTGCGTGCTAAGAGAAAAAAACAAGGTATCAAAATTTTTCAGTTTCCCATTTTCAATTAAAAACACAATTCTCTTTGCCCTTTTTCATCAATATTCAACGTTACCCACAGCGTATCGTCAGGCAACAATGGGCGGGCAATTTCTGCCCATTCAATAAAACAAAAATTACCGCTATAAACATAGTCTTCAAAACCCATATCAAGTAATTCTTCTCTGTGCTCAATTCGGTATAAATCAAAGTGATATATGGTTTCATGTTGAGAAGTTTCATATTCGTTTACCAATGCAAACGTGGGGCTTGTGGTACTTTCCTGCACGCCAAGCCGTACACAAAGTGCTTTTATAAACGTAGTTTTTCCAGCAGCCATTTGTCCGTTGAAGGCAATGATTCGGCGACTGCCTATGAGTTGTAGAAATTTTTCGACGGTTTCGTGAATTTCTTCAAGCGACGTTATATACAAACAATGCATACTATAAATTGTAATTGGTGATTGCTTATTTTTTTGCGACCAAATGCACACAAGGAATAATTATTTCGTCTAACGAAACGCCTCCGTGCTGAAAACTATCGCGATAATATTTTGCGTAATAATTAAAATTATTCGGGTACGCAAAAAAATCATGACTGGTAGCAAAAATATAGGTAGAACTCAAATTAACCATTGGCAAATGCGCCTCATGCGGTTTTTTTATTTCAAATACCTCTTTGGGATTGTAGGACAAAGCTTTGCCTTGTTTGTAACGCAAATTTGAAGTTACCGTTTTGTCGGCAAGCACTTTTATAGGGTTTTGTACTCGCACCGAACCGTGGTCGGTAGTTATTATTATGTCAATGTTTTTTTGCGACAATTCTTGCACAAGTTCAAAAAGCGTAGAATGAGTAAACCACGAATAGGTGAGCGAGCGGTAGGCTGCCTCATCTGCGGCAAGTTCTTTAATCATGTCCATTTCGGTACGGGCGTGCGAAAGCGTATCTACAAAATTGTACACAATTACCGAAAATTGATGCTGCTGAATTGCCTGCAATTTATCGGTTACTCGTCGTCCGGGGTTAATGCTGGTAATTTTTTCAAAGAAAAACTTATCAGTATAGCCCAATCGTTTGAGTTGTGTTGCCAGCAAATTTTCTTCGTATTGATTTTTTAGTTCATCTTCATCATCGTCGTTTTTCCACAATTCAGGGTATATTTTTTCTATGTCCAAAGGCATAAGCCCTGCAAATAGCGAATTGCGGGCATACTGCGTAGAAGTAGGCAGTATGCTGTAATAGAGTGCATCGTCTTGCACAGTATAGTATTCACTTACCAGCGGACGCAAATTGCACCAATGGTCGTAGCGCAAATTATCAATTACCAACAGCAAGGTCTGTCTTCCCTTCTTAATGTTTGGAAACACTTTTTCACGAAACACATTCGAGGAAAGTATTGGTTTGTCGTCGTTGTTGCTGTCGAGCCAACCGATATAATTTTTCTTTATAAATTTAGCAAACTGCACATCAGCATCTTGTTTTTGCATTACAAACACCGAATTCATTGCTCGGTCTTTCGATTGCGAAAGCTTTGCCTCCCAGTGTGTAAGTTCTTGATGCACCGCAATCCAATCTTGCCACGTATCGGCATTTGCAATTTTCATTCCCAATTGCGTAAATTCTGCCTGATAATTTTGCGTAGTTTGTTGGGTAATAAGATTTTTTGTATCAAGATTTTTCTTAATCGAAAGTAAAATCTGATTAGGATTAACCGGTTTTATCAAATAATCATTGATTTGCGCACCTATGGCAGCCTCCATAATATCTTCGGCTTCACTTTTGGTAATCATCACTACCGGCACATTCGGGTTTAGCCGTTTTATTTGCGCCAACGCCTCCAAACCTGTAATTCCGGGCATTTGCTCGTCTAAAAACACAATGTCAATATCAGGATTAGTACATTTTTCAACAGCATCGGTACCGCTGTTTACCGCTATCACCTCATAGCCTTTAGTTTGCAGAAACAAAATATGGGGTTTGAGCAATTCTATTTCATCGTCAGCCCAAAGAATTGTGGTTTTTGTCATGATATTCGTATTAGATTTGTGCAAAAGTAGTGAAAAATCTGTTTTTTCACTTTCTTACTTACGTTTGAATTACACGTTATATTTTATCTGCTGTAAAATTTCATTCAATTGCTGTATTTTTTTGTATAAAAGCAAGGTTTATCTCAAAAAAAGTACGAAATTTGCAAGCAATTTTGGTTATTTTACTCTAATTATATAGTAATGAGACAATTAAAAATCACAAAACAGGTTACAAATCGCGATACGCCTTCGTTAGACAAGTATTTGCACGAAATCGGCAAGGTTGATTTGATTTCCGCTGAGGAAGAAGTTGAGTTAGCAAAACGTATTCGTGAAGGCGACCAACGTGCATTGAATAAATTAATAAAGGCAAATCTTCGTTTTGTTGTTTCGGTTTCAAAACAATATCAAAATCAAGGACTTAGTTTGCCAGACCTCATCAACGAAGGTAATTTAGGTTTGATTAAAGCGGCGCAACGTTTCGACGAAACTCGCGGTTTCAAATTTATCTCCTACGCTGTGTGGTGGATTCGCCAATCTATTTTGCAGGCTTTGGCAGAACAAGCACGTATTGTACGTTTGCCGTTGAATAAAATTGGTTCTATTAATAAAATAAATAAAACACTTTCGGCTCTTGAACAAGAGTTTGAACGTGAGCCAACCGCCGAAGAAGTTGCTGCGCAACTTGATTGCAGCACGCGCGACGTGAAAGAATCGCTTAAAAATTCGGGGCGACACATTTCTATGGATGCTCCACTTTCACAAAGCGAGGAAGGAACTTTATACGATGTGCTCGATAATAAAGATACACCTTCGCCCGATCAATTGCTCATACAAGAATCGCTACGCAAAGAAATCGAACGAGCCATTTCTACCCTTACCGAACGAGAAGCTGCCATAGTGCGCTTATATTTCGGCTTGGGAGTAAAAAACCCTTTTACCTTGGAAGAAATCGGTGCCGAATTCGGTTTAACCCGCGAGCGTGTGCGCCAAATTAAAGAAAAAGCCGTGCGCCGCTTGAAACAAGTACCTAAAAGTAAAATTTTGAAAACGTATTTAGGGTAAAGTAGACAAGTAGACGAGTAAACAAGTTACTAAGAAACTTGTCTACTCGTCTACTTGTTTACTCGTTTACTCGTTTACTAAAAACCTTACAAACTAAAAATATTAACTTATAAAACATTTATTCTATGCAATTCGGATATTTTGACGACGCAAAAAAAGAGTATGTAATTACTACCCCAAAAACACCAATTAAGTGGGCTAATTACGTGGGAACATTGGAATTTGGTGGTATTGTTGATAATACGGGCGGTTCGCTTATTTGCAAAGGCGACCCTGCTTTGAACCGTATTACAAAATACATTGCACAAATGCCTCAATCTGATTTCAAAGCATCTACGGTGTATATCCGTATAAAAAATGCTGACGGTACGTACAACGTATTTTCACCATTTTTTACACCAACGCTCAAAAAATTAGACAAATTTGAATGCCACATCGGACTTTCGTATTCTACTTGGGTTGTAGAAGCCTACGGAGTAAAATCTGAAATTACAATATTCATTCCTGCTGGAGCGCAAACGTTGTTACAAGACATTAAAATTACCAATATTTCCGGCAAAAACATGGAAATAGATGTAATTCCTGTGTATGAATTTACACACTTCGATGCGTTGAAACAATTAACAAATGCCGACTGGGTGCCACAAACTATGACTTTGAACGGTCATTGGGAAAAAGACGGACACGTGGTGCTTGAGCAATACGCATTTATGAAGAAAAATTATGCAGTAAATTTAGTAACCTGCGACCGTCCAGTTTCTTCATTTGACGGCGACCGTCGTGTGTTCCTCGGCGATTTTGAATATGGTTCATTTGCTAATCCATTAGCATTAGAAAAACCCGAATTATCAAATTCAGAATGTGTACGCGGCGATAATATTGCCGCTCTTATGATTCATTTCGGCAACATGGCAAACGGCGAAACTCAACGCACTTGTACGCAATTGACACAAAAAGAATCGTTGGCTGCTGCGCAAGAAGAAATTGCAAAATATCGCAATCTTGCAAATGTTGATAAAGCATTTGCCGATTTAGCTAAATTCTGGGAAGAATATTTAACTGCAATGGTAATTGAAACTCCCGATGCATCATTCAACTCAATGATAAATGTACACAATCCTCGTCAGTGCCACACTACTAAAAACTGGTCGCGTTATTTGTCAATGTATCAATTAGGATTTGGTAGCTCACGCGGTATTGGCTTCCGCGATTCTTCGCAGGACTTGCTTGGAGCAATGTCGCATATGCCCGAAGAAGCTCGTGTGCTTGCCGAAAATTTGCTTTCGGTACAGTTGGCAAACGGTTCGGCTATGCACCAATATTTCCCTTCAACAATGGAAGCAAACGAAGGCGACTCGCGTGAAGAACCCGAATTACCCGATTACTACGGCGACGACCATTTGTGGATTGTGCAAACCGTAGCACAATATTTGAAAGAAACCGGAAATTTGGATTTTTTGAAAAAAGAAATTACGTTCTACGACAAAAAATTACCACTTGAAAAACGCGAAAAAGGTACTGTGTGGGAACACTTGAAACGTTCAATCAATTTCACTTGGAACGACAGAGGACAACACGGATTACCTCACTTAGGTTTTGCCGACTGGAACGACACCGTGAACTTGGCTCATGGCGCAGAATCATTATTCAATGCCAACCTTTTCGGAAAAGCTCTGATTGAAATGATTGCAATATGCGACGTGATTGGAGAAGCGGAATACAAAAAAACGCTTGAAGGCTACTATGCCGAAATGAAAAAAGCTGTAAACGAGCACGCATGGGACGGCAAATGGTGGAAACGCTGGTTCAAACCAAACGGCGAAGCTCTTGGTAGCGACGAAAACCAATATGGAAAAGTGTTTACCAATGGTCAATCGTGGCCTGTGATTTCGGGATTTGCTGAAGGCGAACGCATGATTACGGCTCTTGATACTATTTATGATAAATTGAATACTTCGTTTGGTATTAAACTCAGTTGGCCCGGATACAACGGTTTCGACCCTGAACTTGGGGGTGTTTCCACTTACCCTCCGGGAGCAAAAGAAAATGGCGGTATTTTCCTTCATGCCAATCCGTGGATGATGATTGCCGAAACTATTGCTGGACGTGGCGATAGAGCGTTCCAATACTACAATCAAATTAACCCTGCATCGAAAAACGATAAATTGGAAGTGTTTGAATCAGAACCATATTGCTATCCGCAAAACGTATTGGGCGATGAACACAAACAATTCGGTATGGGTCGTAACGCATGGCTTTCGGGAACCTCTTCGTGGACTTATGTTGCCGGAACTCAATGGATTGCTGGTGTTCGCCCCGCATTAGATGGCTTAATCATAGACCCATGTATTCCAACCTCATGGGACGGACTAAACATTACCCGTAAATTCCGTGGTGCTACTTACAAAATCAATGTTACAAACCCTAATCACGTGAGCAAAGGCGTGAAAAAAGTTGTGGTTAATGGCAAAGAAATAGAA
Source organism: Bacteroidales bacterium (assembly GCA_031262005.1). Lineage (GTDB taxonomy): Bacteria > Bacteroidota > Bacteroidia > Bacteroidales > UBA1715 > WQTX01. The sequence goes on along the minus strand of JAISIO010000055.1, from coordinate 1,699 downwards.
GGCAACAAAGTACCGGTATTCACTTCGGGCGAAGTAGTTGTTGATGTAACTATGGGATAAAATCCCCTAAATCTCTCTCAGAGAGCAAAAAAAAACCTCGCAAGAATGTTCTTGCGAGGTTTTTTTTGTTTCCGAAGATTCAAGAATTAGCCTACATCATAGACTAATTCTTTTTGATTTGAGCCATTAAAACGTCCAACCAACGCTTAGTTGTAACATATTGTTGGTTTGTCGCAGTGAAGCAACTTTTTGGAATTTATCGGTATTTTCGGGTTTGTAAAAATACTCATAATTAAATTGCGTGCTTGGAATTAATCCTACGTTATAGCGCAACCCAACAGCCAAATGCTTAAAGAAAGTATACTGCGCTCCCAACACAATTGCTGCATCAAAATCGTTATAATTCACATCACTGCCATACCATTCTTTGTGTGAGAATGAACGATTGACACACACACTCAACTGCGGACCTACCAATACACTAAATGGGCGTTCAAAGGGTTTAATGTCTAACAACAAGGGTAGGTTGATAAAACTGAGTCGTTGTGTTTGTTTTTCAAACCTTCCGTCTTGCGGCGAAAACAATCCTACACTACTGCCGCCTTGCGTAGAAAACAAAAGCTCTGCTTGCGCGCCCAAAGTTTTACTAAAAGAATAATTGGCGTAAGCTCCTACGTGAAAACCCGTAGAGGAATTCTTGTCATTAAATAGCATTGTAGCGTTATCTTGCGAGAGACCGATAGTGTTCAATTCCGTTAAACGCGAAGTATTAAAACCTGCTTTAACACCAAACTTTACTTGTCCAAAGGCTGCCGCACTTATCATACAGGCTGCGGCTATTGTTATTATTTTTTTCATTTGTTTGTTTTTTCGTTAGTTATTGAATAGTGTTACTTGAATCTACGTCTTAATTCTACCTCCTATTTCTATTTCAACCGAACTTCGCCAGAATCTAAATTAAACACAGCACCTAATTGCACATCAAATTGATTAGAGCCACTTAATAATACTTTTCCATTGTTCCGTATGGCAAATCCGCTCCCACTTTGTGCAATGATATATGCTCCGTCAATAGTGCCGCCGTTTATGATAAGTTTACCACCATTTTGAATCGTTATTGTGTTACACGTTGCCGCTGTTACAATACCGGTTATTGTTAATGTTACGCCCGAGGGAATGACAATATTATCAATATATAGACCTTGTATTCCACGTTGCGGTGGTAGCATTAACTGTTTGATTGGTATTTGCGGGAGGAAACACCATTGGTAAAAAATTACCATATTCGTCTATTGCGCCTAAATTTGGATTAGAATCATCGCCGTCCAGTTCATCACGGGCACAGTCCGGGCAAGTTTCTGGTTTTGCTCCTATGCCCCAAAAATAGTAGCCGTCGCCGTCTCTATCTTCACAAATAATATCTGTGTTATTATATTGAAGACTTGTTACACTACCTGTTATGAAATATGCGGATATTTCATCCCAATCGGTTACAACATAACCAAAGCCATTTTCCCCCCAAGAAGTCCCGGAATTATTTTTGAAAATCCATGCATTTTCTCCTATTAAAGGGTTGCCTGCCTCTATTATTATCTCTCTCTGTTCGGTATTACTTGCTATGAGAATTCTATCGCCAATTTGTATAGTTTTATACCCAACTAATGTTACAGCATGTCTAACACCCGGTCGCCAATCCATA